>JBIJCS010000667.1:0-3634 GCA_044344575.1 Pirellula sp.
GTGAGGTTGCTGCCGCCGGCCAGTACGCAGAGCTCGATCACCAACGAGTCATCGAGGGCCTTGGGTGAAATGCGTATCTTACTCACGCAAATGCGTAGAACCGTCGTTTTTCCAATGTTTTAGCGTATTGCCATACTTGGTATTGCTAAGGGGTTGGTAGTGCGTTATACCAATGTTTTCCCTGTTCCTACAGCGTTTTTATTGGTTGCCCAGGCATCGACTACGGAACCGAAGGTTTCTGGTTCGAATCCAGATGGGTGTACTTCTTTTTGATGGTTCAATCGTTTCTCGAGCAGGATTCGATTTGGAATCATTCTCTTTCGAAATGAAATGGCCGATTGGAATCATCGGTATCTGCCGCTCTGTTGGATTCCATAACGCTGTTAGGCTCCGTTTGCCTTAACCTATCTCCTCCGAATCAGTGACCTTCTAGTTTGTTTAGGGGGAGAAGCAGCGAAGAAGATGACATTCGTTTTGCCAAGCGGTCGCGGGCAAATTCATCGATAGCGGGCTGCTCTACGCACTGGTCTTCGGTATAGAACTGGGGGCTCATGTTTGGCCTCGGTGTGGTTGTCGGCGAGCGTCTAGTCGAGCGCGTGTCATCCGTTCGCGCAGGCCGCCTTCTGCAAGGAATGCTTTTTCTAATGTTCGTAGCTGTTGGTCCAGCAGGTAGTTCGTCTGGTGAATCAGGCAAATGAGAATATTGGCAACAATCTCGGGCGGACGAGTCTCGATATAGGTCTCATAGGACTGATAGGACACATTGGGCTTTGCACCAACCTTTCGAACAAACATCGCTTCGCGAGAATTTTTTTCCCATAGCGGATGGTTGCGGGTACGGAGAAAATCTCGGTAGTCTTCCAGTAATTCCTCTAGGCTGGCACGTGCTACATTGACGAGTTTGATTTCGGTTTCTTTGGAGGTACCGCTGGCCATGCAACCTTCGAGGATGTTTTGTTTCCCGGACCTAGCGGCCTGGACCATTTGGTCCACAGTGCGATCGCGTTTTTCTAGAAAGCGATCACAGAATCGCACTGTACCATCGTACACGATACGGGCCTTTCGGAAGGAAAGTAGATCTTCGTAACCTCCGTGCGGCGGAATGAAACCACTCATGGGACAACTCCTCGCGGATCGCGACGATATTTGGGTTAATTGAGCATAGGACTTATAGGACTTATGGGACTTATAGGACTCATGGGACTTATGGGACTCATAGTTACGAGCTTGTTTGATTATACGAGTCAGGCACCAAAATCAGGGCGATTTGGCTCACGAAAAAATCGCCCATCTCACCGGCAGAGGGTGTGCCCAGCCTTCCAGGCCTGATTGTAGGACGCCTCCGGCGGACAGCTAATCACAACGCCGACCTGGAGTGCGTGAGCTACGGCTCTTCGTAGGGACCGACGCGATAGCCCCAGGCACGTAACCAGTAAATCGAGAGTATCGTTAGACCGACCTGGATCGCCCCTTGCATCACTTGGTGAGAAATCGCTCGCGCATCCCAAGCTTGCTGCAATCGAAGGATTCCCCATGGAATCCCTAACGTTAAATCGATCCAAGAGTACAGCCATACGCGCACCGTATGCATTATGCCGCTGACCCAGTTTGGTTCCCCCCCTGCCCACTCCGATGCAATCGCTACATCAGCCCCCCACATGATTTGGTGGCTGAAGTAAAGCTTTGTCGTCGCGAACCGTAGTCCTGCAGCAACCAAGACCCACGCCAGAAGCGACGGAATGATGAGTCGGCGAATATTTCGGTGGGTCGATTTTGCGAACCCAAGAACCCACGCTAGAAATAGCCAATGGAAAGGAAGTAATAGCCCACCGATCAGGCCATTGGCCCATGGCATCGCGTCGATAGGAAACCACTGATACCAAGTCGGTGGACCCGAGGGATACGCCGCTATTTGGGAAGCCGGATTGCCGGCTGCTCCAAAGGAGCCTTGGTTCGGCTTGACGATCGCCGGAAGATTATCCCAAAGTCCGCTGGGACCCTCCGAAGCAACAACGAGATAGGGATACCAAGCGCGCACCCAGGCTTGGTAGACAATGGCAGTAATAGCAAAAAGAATGAGCAAGATTAACATTCGCCCAAGCGTCAAAGGGGCGGGTGGATAAGCTTTAGATATCGGCCAGATACCGAACCCAGTGATCCATTGAATGGCTCGAGACGTCGTGATGGCAGCTAGCAAGAACAAGCACCAATGGAGCATGGTAACTTGCCACCAATAGGAGGCTTGTGCCGATGCGGCTTTTTGGGAATCCCATAAGTCCGGTACCGCGATTGCCATACGGCATGGGAATGCTACCGCAAGTAACAAAGCGATACCTAGAAATAGTTTCCACGGTAGCGATGGCCAAGTGCGCCAGCCAAGCGTAAGGGCGGCAAGGGAGCAGGGTGTGAAGAGCAAGGCGGTAGATAAGTCAGCCGCGGGGGCTGATTCGTAGGCCTCGGCAAGCTTGCGAAGCAGTGCACCTATAAGGATCAAACCGAGGAGGCTTAGGGAGACGATTATCGCTTGCCGTGCTGCTTGCCGTGCTGGCCAGGCGGATTGTTGCGGTGGTTTTATTGCTGAGTGATCGATGGCTGAATACTCCTTTGCCATGCATTTAGGTTTGGTAGCCAGAGCAGGGGGGCTTGGTCGGTTTCAGGGTAGGGGGGCTAGGTCGCTTAGCGATCAGTCGGCGGCTTGCCATTACCCCGATCCAGCGCTCGCTTAGCCTTGCGCCTCTTTGGATCATCCTTGCCGGATCATCCTTGCCGTCGCGATTGGTGCAAAGCCAATCGCGTGCGACTCCTGGGGGTTTGCTCATGAAGTTCTGGTTCAGGATCTTCTTGACTTGTACAGTTGTAACGGTTGTAACGGTTTGTACAAATACAGCGTCGGTAGACTTCGGGGTAGACCAGAAGCGACCGTACTGAAACGGGCGTTGCGAAGCGGCCGTAGTGAAACGGCTAGTTGGATTGGCTGAGCGCTGGCAGTCCTGTTTGGGGTGGCTTGCGACGCCGGATCGACTGTTGTTGCTGGAAAGTCGCAGGAGCGTACTGAAATTCAAAAATGCGGCTTTTCCCAGGGAAAATCCAAGCCGAAACCGAACATAATAAACATTATCGGACGTTGTTTGTAGGGCTGGAATGCGGGGGGTCCTGCATGGATCGCTGTAATGGATCGCTGTAATCGTTGCATCTCGATCGATCGTTGCAATCGTCATAGTCTGTGCGGCCAGAATGGTCGACTTTCGTTTAGCAGTCAGCCGAAGGCGTACCGGAGTCAATGTCCCCCTGTGTCACGCAAGGACGCTAAGACGCAGAGTGGAACGCAAAATCTTTGAGCCGCAGCGCTCGAGCGACGGGTCGTAATTCGTTTAGCAGTCAGCCGGAGGCGTACCGGAGTCAATGCCCCTGTGTCACGCAAGGACGCTAAGGCGCAAATTGGAATGCAAAAAATCTTTGAGCCGCAGCGCTCGAGCGACGGGTCGACTTTCGTTTAGCAGTCAGCCGAAGGCGTACCGGAGTCAATGTCCCCCTGTGTCACGCAAGGACGCTAAGACGCAGAGTGGAACGCAAATCTTTGAGCCGCAGCGCTCGAGCGACGGGTCGACTTTCGTTTAGCAGTCAGCCGTAGGCG
>JBIJCS010000507.1:0-3632 GCA_044344575.1 Pirellula sp.
CGTAGTGAACGATGAGGTCACCGCTTTTCTGGGTATCGGAAACGGTGAAGGTTCCGTTTGTACTTCGCAGTTTTCCAGCGTCACCGACTTGACCGCCGCTTTCGCCGTAGAAAGGAGAGCGATCGAGAACAATGCGGAAAAGGCTATTTTGCGTGTCGGTCGAAAGGGAGCTTACGAGTTTATCGTCTTTAGGTGGGCCGACGATGATTCCTTTGATTTGCGCTGGTGCAGAGGTACCCGCATAGCCGAGGAATTCCGACTGATGCATGGCTTCTTTGAGTGTTTCGATGGGTCCTGTTTCAAAGAGTTCGATAACATCTCCGCCGCTATTCTTGCCGTGTTCTTCCATGGCAGCTTTGTAGCTGTCCCAATCGAAAGAGAAGTTTCGGTCGGCGGCGATTTGCTGGAAGAGTTCGGGTGGTACACCGTGGGTTTGGTAGAGGGTGGCAGCTTCGGCCCCATCGACCATGGTGCGTTGCGAGCTAGCCATGTCGCTAAAAACTTTTTCGATTCGTTCGAGGCCGGCGTCGATGGTGTCGAAGAAATCTTTTTCTTCGCGTTTCATCACACTGGCGACTCGGTCAACGGTTTCGGAGAGCTCGGGATAGCTCCCCTTCATCATTTGTGCGACGACGGGGACGAGTTGGTGCAGGAATGGGTCGCGGAGCCCCATTTGGTGACCATCGAGCACAGCGCGTCGCAACAGTCGTTTAATAACGTAGCGTGCTTTTTTCGGGCCTGGATAAACGTTCTCGTGGATGGCGAATGTACAAGCTCGCACGTGGTCCGTGATTCGGCGGAGACGTCGTCCGTTGTCGCTTTCGTATTCGTAGCGTGTTCCGCAGACTTCTGCGGCGGCTTGGACGATCGGCAACAGGATGTCGATGTGGAAGTTGGTGGGAACGCCTTGCATGACGCTGGCGCAGCGTTCGAGTCCCATCCCGGTATCGATGTTTTTGCTTGGGAGTGGTTTGAGATTATTTGGCGGTTCACCGACGCGATTGAATTGGGTGAAGACGAGGTTCCAGATTTCGACGTTTTTTCCGTTATCCAAGGTGTAGTAGATTTCGGAGCAAGGGCCGCACACGCCGTCGGGGCCTTGGGAAGGAGCACTTGCAGGCCAGAAGTTATCGGCTTCGTCCATTCGGGTGATGCGTGACATTGGAACGCCGATGGTTTCGTTCCAGATTTTCGCGGCTTCGTCGTCATCCTTGTAGACGGTGATGGTCAAGCGTTCCGCGGGTATCGCGAGCCATTTTTTATCGGTGAGAAATTCCCACGCCCACGCGATCGCTTCGGATTTGAAATAGTCACCGAAGCTGAAATTGCCGAGCATTTCGAAGAATGTGTGGTGATAAGCGGTACGACCTACGTTATCGATATCGCCCGTTCGCAAGCATTTTTGGCAAGTGGTCGCGCGAGTGAAGTCGAGTTTCACTTTGCCGAGGAAGTGGTCTTTGAACTGGTTCATCCCGGCGGGGGTGAATAAGACGGAGGGGTCCCAGGTGGGTACCAGGACATCGCTAGCTTGGCGATGGTGCCCTTTGCTTTGGAAGAAGGAAAGGTACTTTTCTCGCAACTCGTCCGTTTTCATAGTGTTTCGGCCAGGAGGAAATGTGGTTATTTTGTTCCAGAGAAGGAACGGATAATTTACCGATAAATCCTCAATTCGCGTAGTCCAGCTTGCGTGTGAAAATGTACGCTGGCAGCTGAATTTGATGTCCAATTACCCTGTTCTAGGGTATTTGGCCTGAATCTTCCATGAGAAACCAATGTCAGAACCTACAGATAGAAAGGGATCGGCCATGTTTTGGGAAACGATCCGGTCTCGTTTGTTTCGTCGAAAAACGCTAGGGGAAATACAAGAAGACCTCGCGGGGCGGTCGTCGCAGGGGTTGGTCCGCAACTTGACCCTTTTTGATTTGACTTGTTTTGGCATCGCGGCGGTGATTGGGGCGGGGATTTTTTCGACGATTGGTTCAGCGTCGTTTAATGGTGGGCCTGCGATCAGTTTGTTATTTATCATCACCGCATTTGCTTGTTTGTTTTCCGCGTTGTGCTATGCGCAATTTGCTTCTAGCGTGCCGGTCAGCGGCAGCGCTTACACTTATTCTTTCGTCGCGTTTGGTGAGCTGACCGCTTGGATGATCGGTTGGAATTTACTGATGGAGTATGCGATTGGAAACAGCGTGCTCGCGTTCGCTTGGTCTGGATACTTTGTGAATTTGCTTGAGGGGATGCAAGGGGTTTTGGGGCGTGTTGGACTTGGGTTTGAGATTCCTGCGTGGTTGGTTCAGGACTACTACAGTGCAGCGCGAGCTCCGGCTGATCTTGCGGCCTTGCGAGGTGCAGGAGAGGTTCCAAACGCGGAGTTACTCAACCTTGTGAAAGCTTGGGAGACGGCTCCGAAGTTGTTTGGTTTGCGATGCATCCTGGACTTGCCCGCATTGTTGATCAATGTGTTGGTCACTGGTTTGATCATTTTGGGAATCCAGGAGTCCAAGCGGGTCAGCAACGCGATGGTTGTGTTGAAGATGGGTGTGATTGCTTTGGTGGTTTTGGTCGGTGTGTTTTATGTGCAGCCTGCCAATTGGAGTCCTTTTGCGCCCAATGGGCTTGAGGGTGTGTTTAAGGGGATCGCATCGGTGTTTTTTGCTTACATCGGATTCGATGCCATTTCAACGACTGCCGAAGAGTGTCGCAATGCGCAAAAGGACATTCCTCGCGCTACCATTTTGACTTTGATTTTATGTACGGTGATCTACATTGTTTTGGCGTTTACCCTCACAGGAATGGTTTCATACAAAGAGCTTAATGTCAGTGATCCGTTGGCGTTTGTGTTTGATAAAGTTGGGGTTCCTTCGATGGTCGGTATTGTCTCGGTAAGCGCGGTGATTGCGACGACCAGTGTGTTTTTGGTGTTTCAGCTTGGGCAGCCTCGGATTTTCATGAGCATGGCTCGAGACGGTTTGCTGCCCAAGCCTTTTGCATCGATTCATCCACGGTACAAGACACCGGCATTTTCATCGATGATCACCGGCTTGATGGTGGCGTTACCCACTTTGTTCCTCAATGCGCAGTTAGTTACGGATCTTGCATCGATCGGAACATTGTTCGCATTTATGTTTGTATCGGCAGGCGTTCTGGTGCTTGATCAGCAACCGGGGCAAAGCGAAGGTTTTCGCGTACCGAAGTTACCTGGAGAATGGATCGTGCCAGTTTTGTTTATCGGATACTGCTGGCTGCTATCAAGGTTACCGTCAAACCATCATTTCTGGGGTAGCTGGTATGAGGGTGGCTTGTTTCATTACGACCGGATCCCCTATTTGATTTTCTTGATAGTTTTTGCTGTCTTGTCGATTGCGAGTGTGCGATACCGTTGGTCAGCGATTCCAGTGCTGGGGGTTGTGGTGAATCTGTACCTGATCGCGGGGTTGGGGGCGGCGAACTGGACACGCTTTGCAATTTGGTGTGGGATTGGGCTCGTTGTGTATGCGTTGTACGGGTATCGAAATAGTTTTCGTAGACGAGGCGAGAAGCTTGAGTCTTAGTGCGAGTCCCCGTAGCCACCGCTCGCCAGACGGTGGATATCATCCTGGGATTCGTTGACCATGTTCGTTAGCTCCAAACCG
>JBIJCS010000508.1:0-3629 GCA_044344575.1 Pirellula sp.
ACGCAGGTTGCCATCGCACCCGCACCAATACAGTCCATTATCTGGTGATGGAATTGATCCATGGCGAGTCTCTCTCCCAGCGTGTCTCGCTCCAAGGCCCTATGTCCGCATCCGATGCGTTGCAAGTGCTCAAACAAGCAGCCACCGCTCTCGAATATGCACACGGACTGGGAATCGTCCATCGAGACATCAAACCGGGCAACATGATGCTCACGCAACAAGGCGTGCTGAAAATCCTCGACTTTGGATTAGCAGTTCTGCGTGATGTCGGGGGAACCTCAGACGGCACAAAAAACCAACTGATCGGTACCGTTGAATACATGTCTCCCGAACAAATCAATACGCCAGAACTCGTAGACCATCGCACAGATCTCTATTCCCTTGGTGCTACTTTTTTCTATTTGCTCACCGGAAGACCTATGTTTACAGGCGAAGCGGTCCAAACTGCGCTCGCCCAACTGAACCGAATTCCCCCCGCACTCTACGAAGTCCGCAGCGACCTCGATCTACGCTTCGATAACATTTTTCAGTCCTTGGTTGCAAAGGACGTCGTCGCTCGATGCCCGTCCGCAAAAGATCTTCTCGAAAAACTGTATGAACTCCGGTTGATCGAACGATCCAGCAACACCGTTGCATCGCGAGAAGGAGTAGCAAAAACTGCAGGTCTTTTGTCACGTGATCGACCAACCAGTATGGGACGTGGTACTTCGTCGTCGCTAAAGTCTTTCGCGCCCATCGGAATCGACTTGGGTATGATCCACTCGCGATGTAGCTATGTGAATAACGAATACAAAATCGAGCAAGTACTGCTCGATGGTGACTTGCACGAACTTCGCAATATGCTCTACAGCGACGATGAAAATATCGCCATCGGATCGGCGGCTGCACTAAAACGCGTACAACATCCCGAACAAATTTTTTACGGCATCCAACGCTGGTACGGTCTGCCTTTGCTCGAAAGAACCTTTGGTGGTCGACGGGTAGCCCCGGAAGTTCTTGTCGGTGCTATCCTCAGACAAATCATCGATGGTACTCGTCGCCGATACCCCAGCGCATCTCACGCCGTGGTCACAGTGCCCGGTTGCTATGACCAACTGCATCGCTTGAGCACTAAAACGGCTTGCGCAATCGCTGGTCTGGAAGTCCTACAACTACTCGACAAACCTCTCGCTGCAGCTCTCGCACACGTTGAGATCGAATCGAGACTTGCCCAAGCCCGGGGCGAAGAGAACTATCAAAAGAAAATGCTGGTCGTCATGCTCAGCGGAAGTGCCTGCGAGTCCGCAGTCATACAAGCGAGTTCGACACGCGTGAAAACTCTATCCTTGGTAGGTGACTGGCGACGTGGAACTGTCCGATGGCACGATGTTGCAACCAAAAGGCTCGCCGGCATCATCGAGAGAAACTTTGGGATCAGCGCAAGGGAAAACATCGCCCTAGCCTCCCAACTACAACGTACCATGGAACGCGCCTTCGAACGCTTACGCCATGCACAAAAAGTCCCCTTTGTCGTCGAACTACATCAGCGAAAATACGAAGCGGCTATCGAACGCGATAGGGTCGGCGAATGGGTCGATGACCTCGAAGGGGATTGCGAGCTCTTCACCAAAGAAGCTCTCGCGCGAGCAAATGTAGATCCCTCCGAACTGGAAACACTCATCCTTATCGGAGATATACGCTGGCTACCGAAACTGCAACAAAATATCGCAAAATACGTTCGCCCGGACGCGAAAGTCGTTTCGTATGGCTCCGCAGATCTAGCCCGAGGCGCAGCCTTGCAGTCCCGGCATCTGATGCCCCCTCTCGATCCGAAAAACCCAATCGCAGTGGGAGCTTCAAGCTACGATTTAGGCATGGTCGTTCAAGAACAAGATGGAACCGTCCACCCTCCCAAAGTCCTGATACCAAAAGATACTCCACTGGGGCATCAACTAAGCCGTACACTTCGATTCACCAAAGAAGGGAAACAACAGCCGACGCTGCAGTTGATCGAAGGAACCCGCTTCGGAAACCTCACTTGGAATCGCCTTAGTCGCCTGCCATTGCAAACCTGCTTTGATGGGCGGTCGCAAGCCGATCCGCTCCAATTGACCATAGAAACCGATTCGAGTGGACTCGTAACAACCTCTTTGACTTGGCTAGCTGGAAACAAACAACTTGTCGCGGCTCCGTTAGAAGTACCGATTATGGATGCGATTTCTATGCGGCAATGGCGCGATTGGCTCGATTCGCTGATGCTCGTTCATTCCTCCGACCGCTAAACCGTAGCTCTGGATCTTCTATGGGATCCCAAGTCGTTTTTCGATATCATACGACCTTCGTACCTAGAGTTTCTCTACACGCTCGAATTTCTGCACACGAACTTTTTAACAACACCAAGGACTCCACGCATGGCAGACATGATCGATATCCGCTACGGCAAACAGGAACTGCACGTGCGATTGCCTAAAGGCTGCGAACCAGTAATCGTTCGAAAACCACCCATGCCGTTACTGGAGAATCCCGCGCTATCGATCACCGACGCCTTACGCCAAGGCGTCGGCACTCCAAACCTTCAGCATGTCGCCAAAAATGCACATCGCGTCTGCATCGTGATCTGCGATATCACTAGACCCGTTCCCAACGGACCTATCTTGCGGTCGTTGATTGCGGAACTCAATGAAGCCGGAGTGCGCAACGATCAAATTACCATCCTCATCGCTACAGGACTCCATCGACCAAACCTAGGAAACGAGATGTTAGAAGTCATCGGAGATCAATGGGTCTTCGACCATATCCGTATCGAAAACCACTACGCTCGCGACACGGCTTGGATGGTCGATCTGGGGCATACCCCCACTGACAAAATTCCTGTAGTCCTCAATCGACATCTCGTTGACGCCGATCTGCGGATTGTCATCGGATTGGTCGAACCTCACTTCATGGCTGGATACTCAGGAGGACGCAAAGTCGTAGCTCCCGGTGTGGCTGGCGAAGAAACCATACGTACCTTCCATAACCATCAATTCATGGCCGACCCGTTGGCTTGCAACACCAACCTTGAAGGAAACCCACTCCACCGGGGCCAACTCGAAATCCTAAAAATTCTCGGACCGACCTACGCCATCAATACCATTATCGACGAAGCCCGACAAATGAGCTTTGTCAATTTCGGCGAATGTGTGGCCAGCCATTTGGCTTGCGTTGATTTCGTTCGCAAGTACGCCGAAGTCCCATTCGATCGCAAATTCGCAACCCTGGTCACTAGTGCTGCAGGCTACCCCCTCGATAAAACATACTACCAAACAGTCAAAGGAATGGTCGCTCCTCTACAGATCCTTGCGGACGGTGGCCACATGATTATCGCAAGCCGTTGCGAAGAAGGAATCGGTTCCCACGAATATCGGGAATCCCAAGCACGACTCAAAGCGATGGGAGCTAAAGGCTTCTTGGAACGCATCCGACAAATGCCTCTCGCCGATATCGATGGATGGCAGACTCACATGCTGCTGCGCCCATTAGGGATCGGACGCGTCTCTCTATTTAGCGAAGGCATCCAAGGTGCGGATCGCGAGTTGACCTGCGTGGAAATGGTCGATTCGCTAGAGCAAGCGATTGAGCAAAGCGTCGCGAATTCAGCAGATCGCACC
>JBIJCS010000509.1:0-3623 GCA_044344575.1 Pirellula sp.
GAGCTATCGCCACCCGCTGCTGCTGACCACCCGAAAGCTGATTCGGGTACTTCCACTTGTTGCTCTCCATCCCCAACCGGTCGAGCAACTGCGATGCCTGTCGCTTGGCACTCGCAAGCGTTGCACCTTGGACAACCAGCGATACCGCTGCGTTCTCCACCGCGCTGAGACTCGGGAGTAAATTGAACTGCTGAAAAATGAACCCTAAATGATTCGCCCGAAATCGAACCACTTTTCCTCCACGCATCTTGGTGATCTCTTGCCCAAGTATCGTTACGGATCCGGCTGTCGCCGTCAGCAAGCCTGCGATGATCGATATCAACGTGGTCTTACCACACCCACTCGGCCCGACTAAAAAGGTCGTTGCCCCGATGGGAATCTCCAAGTCAATGCCGTGCAACACACGCTGCTTGGCGTTCCCACTGCCAAAGTCCTTGACAACACCTCGACATACGATCGCGCTAGCTTTGTCCATCGTGTTGCCGGTTTCTGCTGTGTCTGCGTTTTTCATCGTTCCAGCCTTAACCGCGAAACACAATTGCGGGATCGACAAACAAGACCCGACGCATCGCAAATAAAGCAGCCAACACAATGATCGCCGCGGCCACCGCACCCGAACCCGCTGCGACATACCAAGGAAGAAAGAACCCCTGAAACGTCGGGCTCTTACCCGCAGTCTCAAAGAACATGGTCGCTCCAAACAAGCCTACACTAAAACCGACAAACCCAACCACCGCCGCTTGCAAAAATACCATCCCAATCAACCGCAAATTGCTTGTTCCTATCGCTTTCAGTACCGCAAACTGCTTGAGATTCTCCAACACAAATAAATTGAACATCAATCCCACAACGGCGATTCCTACCAAGATCCCCAACGCAACGACCGTTCCAATGCTAATCGGTATCCCCGTGTTCTGTATCACATACTGAATGGCTTTCCATCGAAAGGCCGGCGAACTCATCGCTTGCAACCCTGTTCTCGCTTTGATGTTCTCGGAGACTTGCTCCGGCGTCTGATCCATCGCTGCCTTCGCAACAATAAAAGACATCTGATTCCTACCATTGTTCGTGTACTTCAACGCCTGAGAGTAGCGAGTGAAAAACGTGATCGAAGAAGTGAACTTGGGCGAGTCTTTGACAATCGCAACCACGACCGCACGCCTATCATTCAGCTCTGCCACCTTTCCCAACGTGACCGGTTGATTGCGCCATACCTTTTTGAACCCCTCCTCACTGACCGCTACCGCATCAGGACGACGCAACTCATCAATGTTTCCCATCAGTACCTGCGGTGGCAATCCGATCAGGGTCGTATCGTCCACCCCCAGCAATAACGAAGCTTCCAATTCCCCATTACCCGTTCGAATCGTGACGTTCGATTTGAACAAGGGAACGGCCCAAGCCACCCCGGGGACACCTCGCACACGACCCAACTCGGTATCCCGCAACGGGAAGATCGTATCGAGGTTCTTTACTCCCGGATCCATTACCCAGATATCCGCCTCCGGAACATCCACCACTACCGCCCCTGCACGACTGATCAGTCCAATAAAAATCCCAAGCTGCTGGTTGATCAGAAGTGTCGAAAAAGCTACGCCTAAGACCAAACCGATGAATTTGGCTCGGTCGTGAAATAGCATTTTCATGGCGATGGAAAACATCTCACGCTCTACTCTCTATTCGTCTACTCTCTATCCGTCTACTCTCGTTCCGTGTCCCTGCATCGTGCTACTTCCACCAAGCGTCGAGCTCTGCAAGCAATTCACTAGCGATTCCTTCTTGCAACTTCGCAAGATTGTTCGACTCCGTGGGATCCGACTCCAAATCGTATAACTCCAATTCGGACTGCCGCTCTATCTCAGGATTCGGCACGATCAATTTCCATCGGTCTCGAATCGCCCAACGCCACCGCAAATTCGCTTTCGGGTTGTCCAAGTCGTTTGCGTTATGGGTGAAGCACTCCCCGAATACAATCTTTCGATTTCCTACCGCTTGCGCATCGAGCAAGTTCACGCCAGGCAAACCTTCCGGCAAAGGGATTTCCAACGCTGTTAGCAACGTAGGAACCAAATCAATGCTATGAGCAAACTCCGACGAAAACTCCGGACTCACTCGCCTCGGCCAACGGATCATGATCGGTGTACGCACACCCCCTTCATACGGCGACTGCTTGGACTTCGGTGCATAACCGGACTTGTCAGGATTTTGGATCCAACCGTTGTCGGTCACATACACCACAATCGTATCCTCGGCCAATCCTCGCTTCTCAAGCGATTCCATCAACTGGCCAACCGTATCATCAAACCACTCCACCATTCCCCAATACTTTGCGATGTGCTCGCTGTTGGTCAACGGCTTGGTTCGCTCAAGGTATTTCTCCGGTGGGGTGTGAGGGTCGTGAGGTAATAAGGGGGCGTACCAAACCATCCAAGGTTTTTGCTGTTGGGTCGCCATATCCAGAAAGTCTTCGATCGGTTTCATCGTCTTGCGACCAATCGATAGTCCATCATCCCCGTGACGCTCTCCCCGGGTCATCCCATGCGTAAACCCACCATTGGAGTAATGCCCCTGCCAAAATTTGCCTGTTTGCAAAGTCACATATCCTTGCTCCTGCAACAACCTAGGCAACGTCGGTACTTGTGCCATATGCTCGTTCATTCGCTCGCGACCTAACTGAAAAGCCTCCGATTTGTGAAACTCGCCGGCCTTCATGCCCGGGACCAATGGAGGATCATTCCCAGTGATCTTGTGCTGATGGGGGAATCTTCCCGTCAAAATGGTTGCAAGACTCGGACAACATAAGCTCGATGGAACATACCCTCGTCGAAAGGTTAAACTCTGTGCAGCCAGTCGATCGAGGTGCGGAGTTTTTAAATGGGGATGACCCATAAAGCTGTAGTCCGTGTACGCTTGATCGTCCGAGACGATCATCACAATGTTCGGCTTAACGCTGTGACTTACAAATAAATTGCTGCGCTCCGCAAGCTCGGAAGCCTTCTCTCCCTCCCTCGAAGTGGCTTGCCCGAACGCAGGCTGCATGACCATCAGTACAATGCAAGCGATACTCAGCACGTGCATCGCGACCAACGGATGTGACCTCGTACTTGGGAACAGATAGACGCTCTTCGGTGGAAGCAACATCATCGCAATAATCCTCGGCAAACGTGGAAAGGGTCTTTGACACCACTATACAAAACGCGCACGCCAAAGAAGTAATGCAATGAGGAAAAAGCCAATTAGATATGTTCCTTTATTTAAAAAGTCGCGTGGCCAAGATCGCTATAGGTAGTCAAGCGCCGAAGGTAGCCACCGTCATCCAACCGTAGCCACCTGCTGCCAAGCGGTGGATGTTGCCAGGAAAATCTCCACCGTCTGGCGAGCGGTGGCTACGGATACAACACTGAAGGTAGCCACCGCTGCCAAGCGGTGGGTGTTGCCAGGAAAATCTCCACCGTCTGGCGAACGGTGGCTACGGATACAACACTGAAGGTAGCCACCGCTGCCAAGCGGTGGGTGTTGCGAGGAAAATCTCCACCGTCTGGCGAGCGGTGGCTACGGATACAACACTGAAGGTAGCCACCGCTGCCAAGCGGTGGATGTTGCGAGGAAAATCTCCACCGTCT
>JBIJCS010000079.1:0-12652 GCA_044344575.1 Pirellula sp.
GTTTAGAATGAAACCCGCCACTAAATCCGGGTATCTTCAAACCTCACTGGCATCGTCCCGTAGCACTTGCAACCGGAAAAACCGGTAAAAACTGCCATAGGAAAACGTACCTGTCCAGACTCTTTGGATAATGTTTCGGCTGATCAGTTCCGAAAACCGCCCAAAAGCCGGGTTTTCTCCAAGGTGAACTTGGCAGAACCTCCAATGATTTGCATAATACGCACGTTGCGTACAGTTAGACAACGTTCACGGAAGTGAAATGGTCGTAAAAATCCTTTACTGCCGATGTGAACAAATCAAGAACGGTTTTAGCGATTAACGGTTAACCATGGCCAAGAGCAAGAAAAAGAAAGAAACCACATTTCTCGTTTGCCAAGAGACAGGTGACATCAATTACGTGCTGTTGCGTCGTCCAGGTGCTGAGAAACTCCAACTCAAGAAATACAGTCCACGCCTCCGTCGCGTGACTCTGCACACCGAAAAGCGTAAGTAACGCTCGGTAAAATTTATTCGGGCTACGAACATTTTCAGATGCCCAATGTAACCGTTGCGCACAGGGTACCCCTGTGCGTTTTCGTTTCTAGGAACGCTCTATTCCCCAGACATCCAAACCCCTAGGAAAAATAATAACCCGCCAAGCAAGATGGCCATCGGCAGGGTAAGCACCCAAGCGATGAGTATCTTGCGAACCGTCGATAGCTGAATTCCCGATTTGTTTGCCCACATCGTCCCGGCGATGCCAGATGAAAGTACTTGAGTAGTACTCACCGGCGCATGAAACACGTCTGCTAAAGCAATAGTCACCGCAGCGACCGTCTCCGCTGCAGCACCTTGTGCGTAAGTCAAATGGGTCTTGCCAATCTTTTCTGCAATCGTGACGACGATACGCTTATACCCAATCGTAGTACCAATCCCCAGTGCCAATGCCACACCGAGCACGACCCAGAATGGAACATACTCAATCGAATGCTTGAGCTTCTTGCGATGCACTACGAGTCCTCTTGTCATCTCCGGCGATAACGTCAATTGATCAAGCTCCATCCCGAGCTGGTAGATCGACTGTCGCACCTGCCAACGATCTTCCGCAGGAACGTCTGCCAAAGTGGACTTATCCTTCAGACTCTTTTCGATCCTACCCAAATGCTCCAGCAGTTTGTCGCTAGTAGCAGCTTCCCGTTCCACTATTCCCTTGATCGCCACGGCCGCGTCATGAACCTCTACGGCGAGTTGTGGGTGCCGCAAATCCATCGAGTAATATGCAGGCAAAAAACCGATCAAGGCCAAAAGTACAAGCCCCATTCCCTTCTGTCCATCGTTGGAACCGTGAGCTAGGCTTACGCCTCCGCACGTCGCAATCAACACTGCGCGAATCCATGAGGGAGGATTATCACCTTCACCTGGAGGATGATACAAGTTGGGGTTTTTCAGAAACGCTCGCATGATCAACAGCAAGCCAGCGGCAGCAATAAAACCAATCATCGGTGAAATGAGCAAAGCTATTCCGACATCTAATGCTTTGTTCCAGTTGACCCCCGCTAGGTTTCTCTGCGTCATCAAGCTGTTCGCTAATCCAACTCCAAGTATCGAACCAATAAGGGTGTGAGAACTGGAAACAGGGAGTCCCATCCACCAAGTTCCCAAATTCCAAATCACACCGGAGAGCAGTAGAGAAATCACCATCACGATAGCTCGCGAACTACTCCCTTCGATGAGCAGGTCGACCGGTAACAAATTAACGATGCTAAACGCCACTGTCGTCCCACCAATCATTACTCCAAGGAAGTTCATAAAGCCCGAGTAGAAAACCGCAGGCGCAGGATTGAGAGTTTTCGTGTAAATAACCGTAGTCACGGCATTTGCCGTGTCGTGGAATCCATTGATGAATTCAAATGCAAAGGCAGTGAACAATGCAACAAAAAAAAGCAATTGGCCAAGGAAGCTAAGGTTTCCATACGCTTCCCAAAAAATTTGATTCATGGCTTTATGTCCAGATGCATCAAGTTGCACGACGTTTGCATGTAGCAATGTGACGAATGAACTGAAATAGTGGGCAAAATCCACCATGGCGGGAAGACCCTAGGCAGGACAACAGGCCAAATTTCCCGAGAACTTCACACTGCAGTCGTGCTTAGAAATTCATTTGAGCTTGGAAGCGTACGACGGTTCCGTCGAAATACTCATAGGATAATGCTCCTGGGTGATTCTGGGCATTAGTATTGACCCGGTCAACCAACGATAACTCGGCTGACAGTTCAAGTTCCTTGAAGGCAAGCCATTCGATACCAGATGATAGCTCGAAGTTGTTTCCAAATGGGGCGTTCTTCTGTGTGGAGTAACTACCGTGCAACTGGGACCATCGCGTATAAGGAATCCAAGTGCCGTGTCTCTCAGTATCCCATGCATACATCGCCATTACATATCCACCGTAGAACGCACGACTCAAAACCTCGGTCTGGTCATCGCTTAACCCCGGAGCTTCTCCAACATGCCACTCACTTTGGAAACCGAAATCCATGGGATACCAAACAAAGGTTCCCCCAAGTCGTTTTTCCCAGATGCCGCCTGCGCCCCCGTTTTGATAGGTTCCGAATGGTATCTGCTCGGGCCCGTTACCCAAAGGACGAATTTTCTCCCCCACCACCACCAATTCACCGCATAATCCCTGAAGAGATACTTCGCAAACTTGTCCTTCCCAGATCTCCCATGGCCAGGTAAGTCTCGCGACTGCATGAGGTACGCTGTTCAGGTCCAGTAGGGAACCACCTTGACCATTAAAGACCCCAACACCCAAGATCCCGAAATTTCCTGAACCCTTAAAGCGAGCATTTTGCAGATCGTGAAAGAGAACCTGCTTTGTCTTCGGCGTCCAATAATACAACAAACCCAGATCTCGCTCATTCGGTGCAACCGAGATATTGATCGGATCGGAGCGGTCCATCGGTGCGCGGCTCGAACTCGATTGCATATTCTCGAAACCGTAAGGAATTTTAGATTGCCCTACACGTACACGATGGACCTTATCTTGGTCTATGTAAATGTCCCCGTACCAGTCGCGCACTTGCGCGAAATATGTCGCCGATGCATCCGATCCTCCGGGTGGGGCGACTGCTAAATCTGGTTGAATGTACACGCCTAGATGCGGTGCAACATCCCCTTGGATTTTTAACCGAGCGCGCCGCAGCGTAAAGCTATTAAAATCGCCGATTCCCCGGTCACCTAGCATTTGGGGGGCAGCACCATCTCCGAGCTCTGGAACAAAACCATACCTTATCTGCGTGTATCCACCAAGGCTTATGTCCTCCCACCAATGCTTCGTCGGTGTTCTCTTCGATGCAGTGCCATGTAAGTGATCTTTTTCGATCGCTCCAGCTTGGAACACTGCTGTATTCTTTTCGGGAAACGTATCCGGGATAGATGGAAATACACTTCTTTGACTCCAGGTTATCGCATGAGAAATACCCCCATCCCCCTGTGATTGATCAGACACAAATGCTCTGGTGTCAGGATCTTCGCAGCCCTTCGAGGAATGCAGGTCCGAGACCGACTGTCCGACGGCGACTGAAAACAACAAGAGATTTACGAAAGTAAATGCGCATAAGCCTGGAGATAGAATGAGCAAAGTTGTACTTCGCGATCCATAATCGAAGTGATCCATGATTCGATCCAGCATCCGTGACTACGACGAATAAACTGCAAGTCCACTCGAAAAGCTTTGTCGAAACAGCTCGGCTGACTTCCACGGTACGATAGATAGATCGACCCTCGGGATTGAGTAGAATATTAAGTTACGGCATTTCGTAACGACTAAGGAACTTTTTCGGTTTGTGCAGACTTTTCAGTGAATCTTCGATCAGAATAGGTAGTGCTTCTCCCAAAAACCATAGAGACGGAATGGGTGAGGGAGCAATTGCTCTCCGGCAATTCCTACTCCAGGGCTCTTCCAAGAATGGATACCACGGCAGAACATACTTTTTAGGCTGAGACCTTTTTTACTGATTCACCATGTCCTGCAACTGTCGAACCGAAGTGTGGGTTAAGAAACGGCGAGTAATAAAATCTCCAAGTCCATTGAGTGCGATGGAGAATTCTTCCAACCTTCGTTGAAGGTGCTCCCTACGCCGTTGGCCAGTCGCACCATCCACGGCAATCTCATCCCCAATTGCATCCGGATCGAGCAGACGAAGCGCCCCACGACATTCCGACATCCGTTTCCTTTGCTCGATCAACTCTGTCTTGTCACCCACATTCAAGGAATCGAGATGTTGGACAATTTGCATGAATTGAAATGCCAAACCGCGAGGATTGGTTTGATCGACGACCAACAAGTCCAAAACGGGCCCCAATTCGTAGCTCATCAAGTACCGATAACGATACGTCATCGAACTGTCGCAAATCTCTAAAAGAGATTCCAAGATCCGCCGCGAACCACTTCCAACACCCGATGGCGGAACCGGTACCAATAACCCTTCTAAGAGGCGCAAAAGATTCTGTGCGCGATCAATGCGGCGACCAAGATCCAAAAAATGCCAACCGGGGCCTCGGGTCATACTCTCCGAAGCCAAACCCGCAAATGCAGAAGACAACCCAATGATCTGATTGAGGATCAATAAAGTGTCACCTACCGTATTGCGAAGCGTTGCCCATGGAATCAATACAGAGTAATCCAACTTGGAAATAATCTGCCATGAATCAAAACTCAATCGATCGCGAATGTTCTCTGCATTACGCAGAATCCCATCAATCGCTCCAGCAATCCCATCATAACGATTGCGATCCACCAAAAATTCCGAAACCGCCTTGCGCATCTGCTGCGTAGCAAGCGCAATATCGATCTCCGATTGAACTCCCAAATTCGAATCAGGACCTTCACCCGAAACGCTGCGACCTTTGTCCCGGCTTTCCTCTTGTGGATCCGCGCCTTCGCTTCTGCCTCCCGACGTTTCAATCAACTCAGTCGGCATCGGCGGTATGACTTGCTGATCCGATAGCGCACGAACAACCTGCCACTGCGCCGAAAGAACTTCAGGACTCAAATCGCTGGTAAGCTGTTGCATGCAATACCGAGCGTGCCGAGCCATAAACTCTGCGCGCTCTGCAAAACGCCCTAACCAAAACAAGTGCTCCGCGACACGGCTGGGTAAGTCCATCGCCGATCGTTTCAACTCCACCGATTGCCTGTTTCCACCAAGCAAAGTTGTTGGCTTCACCGGCCCATCACTCAAAACCCAAACATCTTTGCTCATCGATCCCGATGCCAGACTCTCATCGAGTTCCTTCGGCTCCTTGCCCACCCGGGCAACCCCACCGGGCAAGACCTCGATCCGGTCCCGATTCGCACAAGCAAAAAACCTGAATATCACCGGTCGAGCAACGATGGACTGATCAGCCCAAGTCGGAACATAACTTAAACATGCACGTTCGCTCGCCACAAAAGCCCAAGGCTGCTTTTCCATTCTCGCAAATAGCTGGTTCCGTTCACTTGTTGCTAAGAGTGAACCGTCGATTTGATTCCCCGAATGCCTCACAAAGGAGTCGCGAATCAGCAATCGATCGATGTTCTGACAAACCCAATGAAACGACGACTCGTCCCCACACCACCACATAGGCGCATTCTCCAATAGCAACGGCTCTCCCAACAGAATCGAAGCTAGCTTTGGAAGTATCGCGGAAATCGCTGGACTTTCACACCAACCCGTGCCTAACGCATTCGCTAAATGCACATTCCCCACCCGCTCGGCAAGTGTTAATCCTGGCACTCCCTCACTGCTCGTAGGATCAATCTCGAGTGGATCACAACTGCGATCAGCCAACCTTCGCAAAATCGAATCGACCCGAACTAGCCCACCAAGTGTTTTCAGATAGACATTACCGCCGCGCACCGTTAAGTCCGCTGTTTGAGTAAGAGTCAGTCCCAAATACCTCGCAAGATATGCATCTTCGAAATACGTTGGACTCTGAACCCCAGGACTCAATAATACAGTCCGTGAACTTCGCTCTCTACCTCGTTCGCGAACCGTGGTCTCTTGCAAGCCACTTCGCAAGCTGGAAAAGAACCCAGCTAAACGATGAACTTGCATCGTCTGAAAACGATCCGCGTGGATTCTAGAAATCGCTAAACGATTCTCGACCGCATGCCCTCCTCCACTCGGCCCCTGCGTGCGATCCGCTACCACCAACCATCGCCCACTCGCCGACCGGTATGCTTGTACGGCATATAAACTGAGCATCCGATCGGGTTGCACCTCCATGTTACGCGCCGCACGCAGATACCCCGGAGCATCAAAAACCAGACTCGCCGGCAAATGCCCATCCTTCAAAAGTCGCTGAGGCCCGTACACATCGCGCAACAACAAATCAATTAATCGGAAGCGTTGCCGAATCCCATTCGACAACGTCTGAAAATCTTGAGAGCCGATGACAACAGGAATCGGATCGAGCTCCCACGCTTGTGGCGCCCCCGCCTTAATCCGCTGACCTGTCGATGCGGGTGGATGATCCACCAACGCCTGCTTTGCAATCCGCCACCCCGACAACCCATCGCTACCAACAAAGGGCTGTTCGAAAAGAGGACGATATTCTTCTCGCAATCCTTGACGCTCCGGCACCTCCGACCCGCTCAGACGCCGAAGTTCATCGAAATGCCCCTGTGGCGGCCGGTAATTTTGCAAGCCTACTCGTTGCGTATCCTCCATTGCAATCATCCGAGATTCTTCGTTGCAATCACGCACAGATCCTCGAATCGCATCCTCGCTGGGGTCGTTGGACATAGGTCAAATAGCCGAAAAGGGGAAAGTTGAGCATGTCCAAGCATTACGGACTCCTCCTGAATAATCCGCATTGTAGCACAGGGATTCTCAACCGAAGTTCTGCAGGGTACTTGATTTCAGAGTCAATGTCTAAGAGATTAAGCACCTCAAGCGGTGCAGTAGCACCAGTGCTAGTAGGATTGTTGCAGAGTAGAAACCATTATGAGTTCAGCAAAAAACGGGGGAGATCAAGCCCCAAACAGTCAAAGCTCGGCGGTCTCGTCAGGCTCAGGTAGCGGAACAATTCGATGGAAACTGTTCCTCATGATGGTCCTGCAGTTCTTTATTTGGGGTGCTTGGCTACCCCTGATCTTTGCCTACCTGCCCGGTATCGGTTTTAACGCTTGGCAATCCTCCTTGATTCTCAACGCCTTCCCAGTTGCCGCAATCATCGGAATGTTCTTCAGCAACCAATGGGCCGACCGCAATTTCTCCGCCGAAAAATTCCTCGCTTTCAGTCATCTCGTCGGTGGATTGGCAATCATGGGGTGCGGTTTTACAAAGTCATTCTGGCCATTCTTCCTCTTGATGCTCGTACACTGTTTGCTTTATGTACCAACCATCTCCATCACCAATTCAATCGCCTTCGCCAACATGCGCGATCCGGCAAAAGAGTTTGGTCTGGTTCGGATGGGCGGAACCATCGGCTGGATTCTTGCCGCCTGGCCATTTACCTTCATCTTCGTGGACTGGGCAAAGGTACAAGCAGCCAAACCAGAAGGCTTCGTCGCATGGCTCGGAACCGTTCTCGGTAGCGGCTTGACCGGCGACCCTTTGATGGCCGCCACCAAATGGACCTTCATCGTCGCTGGCATCGCTTCACTACTCCTGGCCGCCTTCAGCTTGCTGTTGCCTCACACCCCAGCGAAAAAACCTACCGGAAACGAAGAAAGCTTCGCTTGGATCGAAGCCGTGCGATTGCTCAAACACCCATTCGTCCTCGTCCTTTGGCTTGTCACCTTCATCGACGCATTTGTTCACAATTGCTACTTCAATTGGACCGGTCAGTTCCTCCAAGCCTCACGAGAAGCCGGCGGGGTCGGCATCGCTGGCAACTGGGTCATGCCCGTGATGAGTGTAGGACAAATTGCGGAAATCCTCACCATGTTCTTCTTGGGGATCACTCTGAAAAATCTAGGCTGGCGATGGACAATGATCGTCGGAATTCTAGGACACGCTCTTCGATTCCTCGTCTACGCACTTTTCCCAGAAAACCAAAACTTGATCATCATCGTTCAAATCCTGCACGGGATCTGCTACGCGTTTTTCTTCGCAACCGTCTATATTTTTGTCGATGCATACTTCCCCAAAGATGTCCGCAGCAGCGCGCAAGGCCTGTTCAATGTGATGATCCTGGGCGTCGGAGCCCTGGTCGCTAACTCGGTTTGCCCATGGTTGATGGAAAACGTCTTTACAGCCAAAACATTGGTCGACGGTGCAGAGACAAAGATTGTCGATTACAAGAGCATGTTCTTGTTCCCCACCGCCGTCGCGACGCTCGCAGCAATCGCTCTGGCGGCTTTCTTCCATCCCCCCAAGCAATTGGATGCAAACCTCGACGGTGCATCCGCCCCCGCTCATTAAACGCCCCCGCCTATTCAACGCCCCCGCCCATTCGTTCGCCGGTCTAATCCCCCGGCGAACGTAGCACCCGGGCCCAAACCCACAACGCAGGTACCTAGCGGAATACGCAGTTTTTGTGGTACACTCTCGCACGGTTTTGCGACTTGAACGGCGCGTTGTCTTCGTTTCAAACACAGCAAACGACTAATTCTCAAAGCAAACGCCTCGTGCAGGAAAAGCTTTGGGCCGTTCCGGTTTCTCCTTATCATCCTACGACAATTACGGTTGCACCTATGTCTTCACTCGATCAGTACAGTTTGTGTCCTTGCGGTAACGGTAAGAAAATCAAGTTTTGCAAGTGCAGCGAACACCTTGCCGAGATGCAAGAAGTCCACCGAATGATCATCGGAGAACAAAACGTCGCCGCTCTCGATCGCATCAACGCTCTGCTCAAGACACTGCCGTCTGAACCTTGGCTTCTGGCGATGAAGTGCGAAATCCTCTTGCAACTTCGAGAACTCGAGCCACTCGAAGAAACCTCGGCCAAGTTCATTCGATTGCAGCCAGACAATCCCCTGGCAAAGCTTTACCGCTCCTTGGTCGCTGTCATCCGTGGAAATACCGAAGACGCTTCGACGCTACTATTACAAGCCATCGCGGACTCGGGAGAGAATCCCCATCCAATGTCCTTGACGGTCGCAATGAACCTCTTGGAATCACTCGCTCAACGCCGCAAATTCCTACCAGCATTGCTGCTCTGCGAAATGCTGCTCGACATGGACGAACAAACACAACAAGTAGCGATGCAAGCCTACGAATCCTTGGTCACTGCAGGCCAAGAAGGGACACTGCAGCGCGAGTCCTTGCCCTCCGCCGTTGATTACGAAAATACCCCCTTTGCAGAACGATTGGCAGAAGCCGAAGCACTCGTTGCCGCTCATCGGATCACCGGCGCGAAAACCAAACTGGAGTCTATGCTCCGTGAATTCGGCCCACAACCAGCGATCCTCCAAACATTACTCCACTGCCAACTCATCCTCACCGACGAAGAATCTGCTGCCTCGACTTGCACCAAACTCGCCGCCTGCGTCGCACTTCCCGAAGCCCAAAGAATCTTTTACCAAGCCCTTGCATACGAACTGAACCCCGTGGGCTCCGGAGCGTCGGTCCGCGAAGAACTGGTCTCCTACTCCGTTGAAGATCCCGAAATCGAAGCCAAATTGGCTGCCAGCAAATGGATCCAGGCTGTTGCCTCGGATCAACTCCGACCAATCCTCGATGCTTTGCTCCAAGAAGAAGTCCCACCGAAGTCCACCTACCTCCTGCACGAACGGCTCACCGACTCCCAAGTTTCGGATCTAGAGGCCAGTCGCCACGGGACCTGGATGGCATTCTATGGAAAACAAACCGACAAACCCGCCCGCGTGATTCTGCTCGAAGCCACCGACGGATACCGCGCCAACCTTGTCTCGGCCTTTAAGTCGGAAATCGGTTTGAACAACGTAAAACGAGAACTGGTAGAAGGACTCCCGTCTCCATTCTATGTTCGATCCAACAATCACCTAATCGTTCAACAAGCGATTCCACCGGAGCGACGAGACGTCTTCCAAGACATGGCAAAACAGATGATTCTCGATGATGTGCTCGGTCTGCAACTCGAGTGCCTCGGCGGTAAATCAATGCTCGAATGCGCGGGCTCCTCAGAAACCCGACTTGCCCTCCAAGGCCTTTTGCTGACCTGGCAAGCTCGCAATCCCACAGGTCTGACAGACTCAGACTTCAAGAGCTTGCACAAACGTTTACAAGTATCTGTACCGAAGTTGTCCGCTGAGACCGACGTGTTTGATACCGTCGGCGGTGCTGCCTACTACTGGACCGACCTGGAAACGATCGACCCACAAAGCCTTATTCAGCTGATGCAGTCCTCGCTGACCCGTGGAGCAACTTCGATGTTCTCTGCGTTGGTAGCAAAAGCCGAATCCGTTCAGTGGCCAGAAGAACTAAAGAACTCCGCAGATTACACCACGCTGAACATCAAACTGCGTACCGTCTCCAGCCCAGAAGAAGCAGAGAAAATCCTCGCTCGTATCATCGAAGGAGGCAAGAAACTTCAAGTGCCAATCGGAAACGCAGTACTCGAACGATTCGAGATCCTTTCCATGCTTGGCCGACAAGGAGAAGCTCGCCAATTCCTCGAATCCTCCTTGCGAGAAAACCCAAATGACCCTGCACTCCTGCGGTTCGTTCAAGCAGCGATGATGCAACAGCGTCAAATGGCTGCAAGGGCAGGGGGGATGCCCGGTGCAATGTCAGGGGCAATGTCAGGGGCCGGCGGAGTGATCTCCGATGCGGGCGGGGGCCGAACAGATCCGTCCAGCGGACTGTGGACTCCAGATTCAGGTAACTCCGGTCCTTCAGATGCCGCTGGCGGTTCAAAGCTATGGGTTCCTGATTAATCCCAATCCGGACCATTCAAAGGTGCAAAGATGCAAAACAACGAACTGACGCGCGACGGCGGGTACTTGGAATACACCAAAGCCTCAAACCCTTTGGCTTCAGGAGCCATTCCAGCGATTCCTATCGTGCAGTTCCCTGCAAGCCTTCATGCGTCCGGCCCATCGCAAATCATCCCACTGGACATAAGCGACCGACTCGGCTGCCCTGCACCCGCCTCGAGCGCGAGCTTGCTCGCTAGCTTCGTGCGTGTCCAAGCTGGTGACCATTTGGCAACACCGAACCGAGCTACCTCGCACCTTTTTTACGTCTTGCGCGGCTCCGGAATCATTCGGTTCGGCGAAGTAGATATTCCATACCGCACCGGGGATATTGTAACACTTCCGTGCGGCCAAGACATTATCCACTCCGCAAATGAAGATACGGTCTACTACTGGGTCAATGACGAACCTCTCATGCGGTATCTAGGTGTGACCCCTTCGAATCCACAATTCGCCCCGACTCTCTACGACAAAGATGCTTCCCGCGCCGCCCTCGAAGAGGCCGCAGCAGATCCACTCGCTGGACAACGAAGTCGAATTAGCGTCCTACTAACAAACAACCATTTCCCGCAGACCTTGACCATCACCCATGTCCTCTGGGCTATGCTAGGAATACTCCCCGTCGGTGCCAATCAACTCCCGCATGCGCACAAATCGGTTGCACTGGATCTGATCCTCGAGTGCCACCCCGGCTGCTACACCATGGTTAGCGAGAAAGCAGATGCCGAAGGAAACTTGATCGATCCTATTCGAGTTCCATGGGAAAGCGGCGGAGCATTCGTTACGCCACCCGGTTGGTGGCATTCACACCACAATGAATCGGGTAAACCCGCCTTTTTAATGCCGATCCAAGACGCAGGATTGCAAACGTACTTGCGTACGCTCGATATTCAGTTCCACCGCAAAAATGTGACCTGACTTCCGTAAACGCTAACCCCTTCGAAAGCAATTTGCATCCTTACGGATATTTGCCTTCGGCGATCTCTTGCTCCCATTGCTTCATCAACGGCCAATCAATCGCACAAGTGCCAAAGTCCGACAAGTGCAAGTATCCTTGCAGTCGTGCAATCACTTGATCAAGCATCTCTGGATCGCGACGGAAGTAAGGACCGTGGCTAGGAAGCAACCATTCGACATCCGAATCGCGAATGCGTTCAAGTGAACGAATAAACGACGGTATATCGCTACCATGATGGGCATCGATTGCACCAACCCCACCGTCTCGATAGATATTGTCACCGCTGAACAAGAGATTACCCATCCTGAACGCCAACTGGCTGTCGGCATGTCCTGGAGTACTCCATACCTCTATCTCTAATTCTCCGATCGTGAGCTTATCTGATTCACTCACACGATGCTCGACGATCACCTTCGGCATCGGCTCCGAAATTCCTTGCGCATCGATTTCCGCAAAGGTCTGCAAACGGTTACCAGCTTCTAACAAGTCCGCCGCACGGGGATGTGCCGTTACGCTCGTCTTGAGAATGGTCTTCGCCTTGGCTAATCCCTGGCAATGATCCACGTCCGCGTGCGTCGCTAATAGGGTCTTGCACCGAGAAAGAGGAAAATCCAAATCGCGAATCAAGTCGACAATTTCGTCCACCGAGTCTTCGTATCCGATATCAATGAGTATCCACTCGTCTCCATGATAGACGAGGTAGACGTTGCATCCAATCAAGTGCCCGGCTTGGACGTTTAGTTCGATGACGTTTGGAAATATCGGTTTGCGGGTAATCATGGTTTCTCAAGAAAAGTAGGATCGTTGCAACTGCTAACGTACCAAACCGA
>JBIJCS010000510.1:0-3611 GCA_044344575.1 Pirellula sp.
CTCAGGAATTGATTGCTGGACTTCATTTGGCGCTCGATGCGGGGATTCTATCGCAAGAGGAACGTGACTATTGGGATGGGAGGGTAAGTGAGAGCGATTCGGGAGAGCTTTATGAGAAAGCGGCACGTCAATCACGGCGCGTCATGGACCTGGAAAGGTTGCTTATGCAGGTGCCTGGAAATATGCTTCCGAGTCTTTTGTTGGGAGTACTCAATGAAAGCGATAGGAGAAATTCGGGGAATGCACGCGTCGACACTTTCAGAGTCTATCGAGAGAGGCTTCGTGAATCGATTCAGACGCGGTTGGCGATTTTAAAGTTTATTGAGAGGACCAAGCGGTTACCAATGGATTTGGCGGAGGTCAGTGAAGTGGGTATTCCCGTGGCCGCTGAACTGAAGGTGATACAGTATGAAAGGACCGACGAGAAGCATGCAACATTGACCAGCAACTTTGGATCGCTTTATGAGGACGAGTACCAGATCCCGAAGTTTGTGAGTTTTGAGATACCGTAGGGGCGATTGCGTGAAAGATGTGTCACGCAAAGGAGCAAAGACGCGAAGGAAGACGGCAAAAATTGGGATCGCTACACAGTTCCGTCTGTGTCAGCGAGATTTTGCCTTGGTTATTCGGGTTGTTTTTCAGCGAGTTTTGCTTGGAGTTCGGCGACTTCTTGTTGCAAGCGTTGGATTTCTTGGTGGAGTGAGGCGACGTATTCTGGCGTGAGCATTTCGGCATTCATTCCGATGCCTTGATTAGCGTTAGGGTTTCCATTGATCATGCCGACGGAGAGCAAGGGGACTTGGACGATCTGTTTTTGGCGTCCTCGATAGAAGGCGATGGTGATTGAGTCGCCTAGTGGCACGCCTCGGATGGAGTCGACGACGTCTTCGGCGCGGAGGATCATGCGACCGTCGATTTCGGAGATGCAGTCACCGGGTTGTAGTCCTGCGAGTTCGGCGGTTGAGCCGCGCACGACATCGGAGACCGCAGCACCTCGGTATAAGGGGATGCCGAATTGTTTTCGGAAGGTTTCAGAGAGGTCGGTTACCGAGACACCGAGGAAGACGTTTCCACGGTCGGTAGCGACTTGGGGGATTTCACCGTTGGTTGCACCGAGTTCGGGTGATAGAGGTTGATAAGGTTGTTTTGGAGGTTGGAGGGGTAGAGCAGTACCGGGTTCCATTCCGTGGAGTTTCCCAGCAAGGGTTCGGTTTTGGGGTACAGCGACGAGGTTGGTGCTTCTACCGCGACGTTGGACGAGGAACTTCACGGGGGTCCCTGGAGCATAGCGTTCGAGTTCGGTTGCGAATTGATCGAGCGTTGTTACGGCTTGTCCGCCGACACCGACGATGCGATCTCCGATTCGGAATCCGGCTTTCCAAGCGGGGGATTGGTTCGTGACATCGACTACGGCGAGACCGAAGCCACCCCCTTGGATTGGTTCAGCGATGAGGCCGAGGTAGCCTCCACCAGCACCATCAACACCTACGGGCAGTTCTTCATCGACGGTGGCTAAGGGTGTAGGTTGGTTTTGTGTTGGAGTAGAATTTTTGCGAGGAGTAATGACAATTGGGGCTCGATTCCGGTTTGCCGTTGGCGCGTTACCGGCGGGAGGTACGAGTTGCAGTCCTGGCTGTGGGGCTTCTCCCGTTTTCTTAGGAGTTGCTGGGGGAACGGCTTCTGGTAGGGGTAAGTCTTCGACCGGACCTGGCACTGGTGGTCCGGGCACTGGTGGTTCTGGAACGGGAAGTTCTTGTGCGTAGCTTGAGGCCGAGTTTAGAAGTGCGAGAGTGGATGCGGTAGCAAGTGCGCAAGTGAAGAAGCGGTGATAAAGGCGACGGGTAATCTTGTTGAGTTGAACGAGACGATTCATAGCGCACCCCCCGATAATAAAACTGCGATCCCTTGGAAGATCCTCCAACTACTACTAGGTTCGAAGCTTAACGGTTCAGAGTGATTGGTGTCGACGCTAGTTCCCGAAAATTGAGAAGAAGGGGTAGGGGGGGAGGCTAGTGGTTAGCTGATGATTTCAAAGATCGGTTTACCGTGATCGATTTCGAGTCGTTTACGTCCTGGGATTTCGAGTTTTCGAGAGTCGAGACCGAGTTGGTGGAGGATGGTAGCGTGGATGTCGGTGACGTAGTGACGATGTTCGCTAGCATGGAAGCCAATTTCATCGGTAGCGCCGTGAACGGTACCGCCGCGGATGCCGCCTCCTGCGAGCCAGACGGAGAAACCGAAAATATGGTGATCGCGTCCATCGGAGCCTTGGGTTCCTGGGGTACGACCGAATTCAGTGGCGAAGACGACGAGGGTTTCGTCGAGGAGGCCACGGCGATGGAGGTCTTCGAGGAGTCCTCCGATGGGTTGATCGACGGCACGTGCATTATTTTCGTGATTCGCTTTTAAGCCACCGTGGGCATCCCAAGCGCCAGCACCGCCGCCGCCGTGTTGGATTTGGATGAAGCGCACGCCACGTTCGACCAAGCGGCGAGAGGCGAGTAGTTGCATGCCGAAGTCACGGCTGTGAGGTTGATCGATTCCGTAGAGTTTTTTCGTCTCTTCGGTTTCTTGAGAGAAGTCGACGACTTCGGGGATCGATTGTTGCATACGAAAAGCGAGTTCGTAGGACGCGATGCGCGCGGCGAGAGCTGGATCGTTTGGGTATTCGACGCCGCGTAAGCGGTTCAGGTCTTGAACGAGATCAGCTCCGACGCGTTGGGCATCGAGGGAGAACGGAAGTTCGGGTCGACCGAAGTCGAGCGGAGCATTTGGGTCGACGCGCAGGGGTACGGCATCGTGAGCTGGTCCGAGGTAGTGGCCATCTTTTTTGTTCCAGTACTCTCGCGTGCCCATCGAGATGAACTGAGGAAGATTTTCGTTGAGGGTACCGAGTCCGTAGTGGATCCATCCGCCGAGGGTGGGGAAGTCTCCGTCGTTTTGATGTCTTCCCGAGTGGAACTGTGTTTGAGCTCCGTGGTTACTATCGGTGGTCCACATGGAGCGAACGATCGCTAGTTTGTCGACTTGGTTTGCGATCGTGGGGAACCAGTCGCTAACTTCGATGCCGCTTTGGCCGTGTTTACGAAAGCCGACTTGGAGAGGATAGAGGGTGTTGCGTTGATTTCCGTTTCCGTCGGGCACCACGAGTCGTTCGATGGCAAGTTTCTTTGGGTCTTGGGCGTCAGCGAATGGAGTTTCCGCGATGGTCTTGCCTGCATACTTCGTCAGCATAGGCTTGGGATCAAAGCTTTCCATGTGGCTCACGCCGCCGTTCATAAATAGCCAGATTACGCTTTTTGCTTTTGGAGCGAAGTGAGGTTTTCCGTCGGGGGGGCTCCAGGACGAGTCTGTTGGGGAAGCAGCGAGACCGCGATGGTCTCGGTGCAAGATTGCACCGAGAGCGAGTCCAGTGAAGCCGAGTCCAAGATCGGCGAGAAACGTGCGCCGGGGAAGCATCGTTAGGCTACCGATTCGGGTTCGTGGCCTTCGTTGAGCATATCGGCGGGGACCATCTTTTCGTTTTTGCGGTCCCAGCCCATCATGCGATTGGTTCGCCAGCTTTCGTTCGCCATATTCACAGCAACCACGCCTGCTAGCCCCAATTCGAT
>JBIJCS010000511.1:0-3607 GCA_044344575.1 Pirellula sp.
TCAAAGCGGTAGGCTCTCCTACCGTCATGATCAGCTTACAATCTCGCTGGCAACATGACCATGCACATCGGTCAGTCGATGATCGCGACCCGCATAACGGAAAGTAAGTTTCTCATGGTCGATTCCCATTTGATGCAAAATCGTTGCATGCAAATCGTGAACGCTCATCGGTTTCTCAATGGCATTCGCTCCAAACTCATCGGTTTTCCCATAAGCCACCCCTGGCTTAAATCCACCTCCAGCTAGAAATACCGAAAAACCACTGACGTGATGGTCGCGTCCCGTATTCTCGTTGATCGCTCCGGTATGTGGCGTTCGCCCCATTTCACCGGCCCACAGCACGATGGTCTCCTCAAGCAAACCTCGCTGGTCGAGATCCTTGATCAACGCAGCAACACTCTGCTCGGTCACCTTCGCATTTTTCTCATGAAGCAATTTCAATTGACCATGCTGATCCCACGGTGAATTGTTCCCATCAAAGCTCGGACACGTAATCTCGATGAATCGCACCCCGGCTTCGGCCAATCGCCGCGCTCGCAACGCCTGGCTGGCATAGTAACGCTGATGTTCGTCGGATGAATCGGTTCCGTAGAGCTTATGAATGTACTCCGGCTCGCCCGAAATGTCGGCTAACTCTGGCACGGACACTTGCATCCGAAACGCGGTTTCATAATTAGCGATCATCGATTCGATGGCTTGTGGATCTGATACACTCTGCGAAAACTCGCGGTCCAAATCAGCGATCGAATCGAGCTTGAGCCGCTGCACTTCTGACTTGTCCGACGTCGCGATGTTGTCGACCGGATTTCCCTTCGCTCGCAACATCGTCGCTTGATGGTTCGCTGGCAAAAACGAACTGCCGAAGTTCTCCATCCCGCCATTTGGTACCCAGTCGTTATTCAACAATACATAGGCCGGAAGATTTGCATTCTCAGTTCCTAAGCCATACGAGACCCAAGCACCAAAACTTGGAGCTAACCCAATGCTCCTACCGGTGTGAAGGAGCAAGTTGGATTGACCGTGCAACGGTAATTCACCAACCATCGAACGAACAACGCATAAATGATCGGCTACATCGGCGATATGTGGGAATAGCTCGCTGACCCACAATCCGCTCTGCCCTCGCTGTTTGAACTCCCACGGACATCCAAACCACACTCGATTGGCATCCGATTGCGATTTCTTGGATACCCAACGCGAACCAATCGGCTGGCCTTGATGCTTCTTGAGCATCGGTTTGTAGTCAAACGTGTCGACATGACTCGGTCCGCCATCCATAAAACAAAAGATGATCCTTTTCGCGCGCGCCGGTCGCTTTTCACCACCAGCCAAACCGCCCGACGAGAGTCCCGTCAACGCTAATAAACCGAAACCTGCATTCGAATGCTGCAGAAAACTTCTTCGTGTCAAACCTCCTGAAATCGCTCCAGGGCAATTCCTACGCCAATGATTCATCTTGGTTTCCTGAAGCTATTACTTGGTATGGATAAACTCTTTGGTGTTAAAAATCACATGAGCCAACTGAGCCCACGCAGCTTGGTCCATCATCGGGTCGCTTTCGGTACCAACGGCTTTCAATAAACCTTGCAAACGGGCTCGTTCAGAGTCTTTAGGAAGTCGTCCGAATGCTGCAACAACCATCGCATCGATCCGTTCGCCAGGATCACGATGCGATACTTTTTGTAACTCAGCGGCCCAATGTTTGGATAACTGATCTACCAGTGGATCATTGAGCAAAAGTAAGGCTTGCGCCGGAACACTCGTTACATTTCTGCGCCCATTAGGCATCTTCAAGTCCGGAAGATCAAACGTAGTAAGAAATTTTGGAGGATCCATGATCGACATCATCAAGTAAACGCTTCGTCGCCCATTTCCATCCACAGGCCCGGAATACAAACGCTTTGACCCATCCTCAACATTGCGAAACGGAAGAATAGGCCGGCCGTACAACTTTGGATCCAATCTACCTGATACCGCTAAAAGCGCATCTCGGATCTGCTCCGCCTCTAACCTTCGTGTGGGATAATGATGGAGCAATCGATTCGATGGATCTCGCTGCACTGCATTCGATTCGACCATTCCGGATTGTCGAAAACTCTGGCTCAGCACAAGCTCCCGGATCAAAGACTTCGTCGACCATCGCTTGTTTATAAAATCACGAGCAAGCCAATCGAGCAACTCGGGATGAGATGGTTTGTCTCCCAACCTCCCAAAATCATCTGGACTCGCAACAATCCCAGTTCCAAATATCCAATGCCATACGCGATTGACATACACACGTGACGTCAACGGATGCTCTGGACTCAGCAACGAGAGCGCAAGCTCCAGTCGTCCACTACCATCGCTCTGACGAATCGATTCCTCCTGCCCGAACATCGACAGTGAGCCAGGCAACACCAACTCCCCCATCGCATCGACATTCCCGCGAACATTCAAGTACAAACCGGATTTCGCCAAAGCCCGTTCATCCATGCTATTGACACTTCGAGGAAACGGAATCGATCGCTCAACGCGTCGATATTCCTCTACCAACGACTCCAGCCGACTCCCCTGCGTCGCATGATTCGCGATCAACTTTTTAGCAAGCATCCAATCGACGATCGCACCATCACCAGCTTGTATCTGCCCAGCGCACCAACGCCCAAGTGCGTCGGTCAGCCATCGGGTGACTAACGTATTTACCTCCTCGACTCCCTTCGGTGCTGGAGCATCAAAAAGGCTCGTGTGAAAATCCATCAAGTCCAATGGAGCACCGGGAGTCTCATGCGATACGATTTGGGTGATACTCAACCAGCTTCGCTTGTCAAATCCAAAATCATTGTTCGGTAAGCCAGCGGCAAGCCCTGTGCGTGGAGGGAAGTTCGAGTTTAGCGAAGCCGTTGCAAAGTCGATCGTGACGCGAGTGATACCATTCTTTAATGGCAAGTCACTGTACGTTCGCCAGCTAGGTTGGGTCTGGTTGAAAAAAGCAACACTTTCATTCTGAATCGAGTTCTCATCTAGAATCAAAGTACCTGAATACTCACCTCCAGCTAATTTCAAACTGGCATGAGCACCGGGAACAGAATGCTGCGGTGGCATCCGCACCACACCAGGAAGTTTCGACGACAATGCGTGGGAATGCAAACCGCGAGGTAGCAACCTCGACAACACCGCATCCCCCTCTAACGCAATCAGCGGGGTTGCTTCGTCCACCCAACCTGTTTCAAACCCTTCCCCTTCCATCACCCAACCGTTTGGCAAGATAGGCTTAGTAAAGTCAGCCAGCACTGTGAAAGCTTTGTTGTTGTCCAGTCTCGCATTGCGATGGGTTTGCCACTGATTGTCGAGGGCTTGCCAAGCCGCCTGGATGCTGCTTACGGTTTTCGCGTTAGATCCCTGATCACCCGCTTCTTTAGCGATTCGGAACAAGGGGTAATCGACATCACCAAGTTGGGGCTCTTGCTTTTCCGGATAGCTGGCGACGGCATTTCGCCATGCTTCGGGGTGAATATCACTCGCTCGCCAAAGGTTCGCAATTTCGTCGCGAATCGCCATCCGCAACTCTTTCAGCTTATTGATGGCTAATTCGTTTTTTCCTGGAGCATCGATCGGTCTACTAGCCCAG
>JBIJCS010000512.1:0-3605 GCA_044344575.1 Pirellula sp.
GGACGTTGCGAGGAAAACCTCCACCGTCATCCAATCGTAGCCACCCGCTGCCAAGCGGTGGACGTTGCGAGGAAAACCTCCACCGTCATCCAATCGTAGCCACCCGCTGCCAAGCGGTGGATGTTGCGAGGAAAACCACCACCGTCTGGCGAACGGTGGCTACCTTCGAACGCTGGCTACCATCGAACGCAGCTACCATGGTGACGGTCGCTAAAAATGTGTTCTCATTCGTGCAAATCAACGAGCACTTGCCGAGCATCGCGACGCAACCTCACGATGATTTCACGAAGCTTGCGATCACGTGAGACTTCGGCACTCCCAGCATCCTTCTGCAATCTCGGCTCTCCATCCTTCTCAATCCCGGCAAGCTCCATTTCAAGCAATCGCGCCGCGCGAAGCATCGCTTCGGTAGCGAGGTACACTTCGCGGTGCTGGACGGATTGAACACCCGTCGTTTCCATCGAAGCAAACGGGGAAGTAACCGGTTCATCAATTAACTTCGGGACTTTCCCGACACGCTGCTGTATTTCCTGAAACAATGGGTCACTGCTCAAAGACCCCGTTGAGGAGGTTCCATCCGATGGAAGCACTCGCGGTGGTAATTCCTGCGGTGCAGGGGAGGGGATCACAGGATCTTTTGCCGGTGGATCCTGCAAAGCAATCGAAGTCATCCCTGCTCCCAATCCAATGCTAACTCCAGCCAACAATACTGCCGGAAATCGCCATATCGAAATCGTCATGATAAGTCTCCTTGCATGGAATCCGTTCACCTAACCAACCGCAAATGGCATCGGTTTGCCTTCAATGGCCGACAGTAAATTTTCAGCTGCCATCGTCGCCATTTGACTTCTTGCATGATACGTTGCAGATCCGATGTGAGGCAGGATCAAGCAGTTCGATAAATTGCGTAGTGGATGATCAGCCGCGATCGGCTCGGGGGTTGTAACGTCCAATCCAGCAGCGAAAAGCTGACCTCCCGCCAGCGCCTTCGCAAGTGCCATTTGATCGATGACTTCTCCCCTCGCCGTGTTAACAAGGATTGCGGTCGATTTCATCGATGCTAACTCTTTCGCACCAATCAGATTCCGGGTCTGATCTGTTAATGGACAGTTCAAGCTGATTACGTCGCTACTTGACAACAACTCCTCCAAGCCGACGTGTCTCGCATTTAGCTCTCTGTCCGACACCGACTTGGGAGTCCGTGACGTATACACCACTTGCATCCCCCATCCCCCATGCATCCGTTTCGCAACCGCATGGCCAATCCGCCCCATCCCCACTATTCCTAACGTCTTGCCCTCGAATTCATGACCGAGGAACATCATCGGCTCCCAATTCCGCCATTCTAACCGCTCCACATTGTGCATCGCAGGACGGAAACAACGCCCCGCTGCAAGTATCAACCCAACCGCAGTGTCGGCGGTTGCATTGGTCAAGACGCCTGGAGTATTCCCCACTTGAATCCCCCTTGACCGCGCTGCCTGGACATCGATGTTGTTATAACCAACTGCAAAGTTAGCCACCCCTCGCAAATTTCCACCAACAGCTTGAAAAAACTCATCGTCGATTCTATCACTGAGCATCGAAAGAACCCCCGAACAACCCGACGCACGTTGCAACAAGACTTCGCGGGGGGGCGGGTCACGATCCAGCCAGACGTCAACTTCAAACAGGCTTCGCAATCGCTGTAAACCTGATTCGGGGATTGATCGAGTAACAAAAATCTTGTTCATGAAATTGATAATAATAGGAAAGATTCGATACCAGCTTCCCGGCTCCTCCGCCGAGCCATCGTCTATGCCGGAGGTCTGACACCATGGACGACCTTGAGGTATGATTGTAGCAAATCTCCCAACAACCAAACGTGTAGGTACCCCACAATGCCCTTTTCGGATTCAGTCCCAAAACAACCGATACCTGATCCCCCGCGATTGCCTGTCACTCTTCGCCTCTTTGCCGGGCTACGGGACGGAATCGGACACGAATCGGTGATGCTGGAACTGCCAACCCCTTGTACCGCACTGGAATTAAAGCAACTATTCGCAAAGCAATATCCCAAAATCGCTTCGCTGACGCTCGCAAGCCGAGTAGCTTGTAATCTTCAGTTCTTGCCAGACGAAGCACCGATCAACCTACCGGAAGGGACAATTCCCAACGAACGACCCACCGAAGCCATCATCGATCTGATTCCTCCTGTCTCTGGGGGCTAAAGACTCACAAGATCAAGAATCGCTGCAGTTCGTAGTACCAAACTCCGTAGCACTTCACGGCGTTGATTGCCAATAGAACCGCCATCAAGTTCCCCATCAAACAAGACTTTATCATGACACTAACCCAAACACTCTTCGAAGCCCTTGATTCGGTACAGCTGATCGACCCGCACTCGCACATCAATCCTCGCTCGCCGGCCTCAGAAACCATCGCCGATCTACTCGGATACCATTACTACACCGAATTAGCCCATTCAGCTGGGATGCCTCGCGAACACATCGAAGAACCAGGAATCAGTCCGAAGGAAAAAGTTGCTCGCCTCTTTGAACACTTGCACCATATCAATCACTCTGTGCAATGGTCCTGGTTCCTCGAATTAGCGAAAGAACTTTTTGGGTTTCAAGGTGATGCGATCGATCGATCCAACTGGGAAACGGTGTTTGATTCGGCATCCCAAAAAATGGCAAACGCAACTTGGGAGGACGAAGTCCTGTCCAAGAGCAACGTCGAGCGAATTTTCTTGACGAATGACTTCGACGACCCACTCGATGATTTCGATACCCACCGCTACGTACCCTGTCTGCGAACCGACGACTTAGTGTTTCATTTAGGGCTTTCGCATACGCGCGAGCGTCTGACCAAAGCAACCGGTTTTAACATCGGAAAACTCTCCGATCTGCGCCATGCCATCGGCTCACTGTTCGCGCACTTTGTCAAGTATCAAGCCCGCGCTTGCGCAATTTCATTGCCCCCTTGGTTTACTCCCAAAGAGATCCCTGTGGTCGATGCCAACGCCGAGTCATCGTTGCAGAGACTCCTGACAGGAGAAGCAGACCAATCAGATCGTGAAACCATCGCCTATTGGGTCTTTTGGCGATTGGCGGAATTTTGCAAAGACACAAGCTTACCTTTCGATCTCATGATCGGAGTGAATCGAAAGGTGTACCCCACCGGCGTATACCAAGGCCAAGACCTTTACGACTCGAGGTGGTCCATGATCCAATACGCCGAGTTGTTCAATAGTTTCCCAAGTGTCCGATTCCCTATTTCGGTACTCGCATCGGTCAGCAATCAAGAACTCGTCGATTACGCTTGGATATTCCCCAATGTGATTGCTAATGGACACTGGTGGTATAGCAATACACCTACTTTCATTCGCCACGATCTGCGAGCCAGAATCGATGCGATACCCCGCAACAAAATGATCGGCTACTATAGCGATGCGTACAAACTAGAATTCATCCTTCCGAAGTACCGAATGTTCAAACGAATTTTGGCGAACGTCTTGGCTGAGTCTATCGTTTGCGAACGAGGGCTTTCAGAAACATTCGCCGTTGAGTTAGGCACCCAAATTCTAAGAGGAAACGTCGATGCTATCTTCTTCCATCATGACT
>JBIJCS010000513.1:0-3604 GCA_044344575.1 Pirellula sp.
ACATCTCCTCATCACCACCTCCCAACCACCCACCATCTCCCCACTACGTGAAGCCTTCCGCAACCAACCAAACCCACCCAACGTGAACTTTCTGTACTCCTCCGAAATTCCCAAAATCGGAAAAACAGCTTGGCAAGCCTGGCGGGAACGATGGCCCAATGCATCCGTTCAACGCATTGCCGAACCGAAATCCAGAAATACCACCGAAACGTGGGATATCCTCGCACCCGTCGCCGCCCACCGTGAACTCGTAAGCTCTCTCGCACCTCCACCCCAAAAACGCACCCCAACCACAAAAAGCCCAACATCCCGACGATTCTCAGGCCGATATCGCGGCGAAACACTCCGTATTCTCGAAAATCTAAGCCAACAACTTGGACTCGAACTCGATGCCAATAACCTGCCAGAACAACTCGCTCGACGCGAAATCGATCTCTCCTTCCAAAACCTATCGCTCGAAGAACTCCTCGAAAAGCTATCCCAAGCCTCTGAATTGCAACTCAACGCAACCTCAAAAACCCTCTCAGCAACCCCGAAATTACCTTAAAAAAGTGTAACAAGTTCCCGGCAACCCCTCTTCCCCTCTGCTAAACTGTTCCCAGTTGTCTCTTCTCACCCAACGCGTAATGGCACTCAACCCAAAGCCTTACCCATGGAATAAACAAGATGGAATAGACAATAAAGTGCTTCTCCCACCGATGTGTTTCAATACACTCCTCATCCCTCATCCCTCATCCCACTCCTCATCCCTCATCCCACTCCTCATCGATTGTTAAGCCCCACCGGCTGTTGTAGGTCCCTCCATGTCGCTGCGCATCTGTTGCATAGATGACAACCATCTATGCAAACTCGGAATCCAACAAGCGATCTCCGAGACGAATCATCAAATCATCGCCGAACTTCCTAAACTCGAATCTCTCTCAGATCACCTCAATCAACATCCCTCGGATGTTCTGATCGCTGAAATCCGTGTCGCTGGAATCGATACCATCGAGTACTTCGACGAACAACTTCAAGCCTTCCCGAATACAAAAGTCATCGTTTATACCTACGACGAAAACCCAACACATGTCGCACGCGCTAGCATCCTCGACGCTTGGGAATACGTTTCAAAACGCTCGCCCGTAAGACGACTCATCGATACCCTCGACGCGTTGAGAAAACAAGAACGCCCAAACAACTCGATCGTCGATCAAGCCAAGATATTCCTGAAGATGTATCACAAGTCCGCCGAGAACTTGACAATACCCTTAACCAAACAAGAACACAGAATCTTAGTCCACATTTCACTCGGATTGAGCAATCGCGAAATTAGCAAGTCCCTAAACATCAGCTTAGAAACCGTCAAAGAACACGTTCAAAATGTTTTGCGAAAACTTCAAGCGAGCGATCGGACTGCCGCCGCGATCTGGGCCCTGAAAAATGGTATACCCACCCTGAATCTCAAATTCGACGATCCTGCTCCTTGAGCAGGATCGCACGAACTCAATAACGCCTACACACTAAGTTCCAATCTGCGCGTGAACGGTAACCGTCTCCTCTCCCCGCTTGACCTCCACCTGCATGTCATCCCCAGGTTTAAACGCCTCCAATGCAGAATCCATCTCCTCGCGGTTCGTTACAGCTTGATCCCCAATCTTCAAAATTCGGTCATCCGGTAATATCCCCGCCTTCTTCGCCCAACCACCAGGCATCACCCGATCCACCACCAACCCAGGCTCCGATTGCTTGATGCGAACCCCCAACCGAACCTTCGTTGTCGCACTCCTCAAAAACGTCGGACGCTTCGGCTCAGATGCTATGCTCTGTGTCATGTAGACCACCATATCCACTATCCGCGAAATCCCTTCAACGTTGATCTTGTCAAAGTCATCGCTGGGACGATGGTAGTCCGGATGAAAACCAGAAAAGAAATGGTAAACCGGTATCCCCTTCAAAAAGAAGGATTGATGGTCGCTCGGACCAACCCCCTCCGGCTGCCGCTTGAGCTCAAACCCCAATTTTTCATTCGATCGAGTCAATAACTCATCAAACTCAACCGCAGTCCCTGTCCCATAAACCGTCAACACATTATCCGTCACCCGACCCACCATGTCCAAATTCAACATCGCTACCGTCTTCCCCAAATCAAATCGCGGATGATTCACGTAGTACTCGCTACCAATAAGCCCCAACTCTTCGGCGCTAAAGGTAATAAACAAAATACTCCGACGTGGCTTGTCCGCCGGAACCTCTCGCGACCATTCCACCATCCGTCTCGCAGTCTCCAACAATCCAACCGTGCCAGAAGCGTTATCGTCCGCACCATTGTGGATCTCGTAAGTTCCAGGTGCTAACGATCCAGCACCACCCATCCCCACGTGATCAAAGTGCGCTCCGACCACCACAACCTCTTCAGCCAACTCACCACTACCTGGCAATAATCCCAACACATTCATCGATGGTATCTTGCGACGCGATACGTCCGCCTTACCCTCCACCTTCCATCCAGCCATCTCAAAAGACTGTGGCTCAAGCGACTGATTGATCTTCGATTCAATCTCCTCCAACTCCCTGCCCGTTTCCTTCAACCATTGCGCAACTTCCGATCGAGAAACAAAGAAAGTAGGAACCTTCGGACCATCCCCACTGTTGCCTGCACCCAACACCGGCAGCAATGCTCCAGGATTCTCGCTCTCAGACCCTGCGTCATTAATCAACACCAACGCCGCCGCACCATGCTTCGCTGCATTGGCTACCTTGCTGGTGAAAAATGCATATTGACTAGGCTGCGGACCCGCAAAAGGTCCACTCACCCCCTCCGCCAACTTGGGCTGCTTGCGAATCACCACCACAACCTTGCCCGTTACATCAAGTCCCGCATAATCGTCATACTTGAAGTTCTCTTCCTCTGCCGTAATCCCGTAACCAACAAACACCACCCCACCACTTACCTCGCCATTCGAACCCAACGCCTGTGGCTGAAACGTCTCCCCCAACACCAACGCACGCTGCGTACCATCCCCCTTCGTGACCACCAACTGATTGCTCTCAGTACTCGTACCCGGATTGCCGTTGATCTCAAAATATTGAAACGGTTGACCATCAAACAAGTCCGTCGTTAATCCTAACTCCGCATAACGCTTGGCTATGTACTCCGATGCCAACTTCAATCCCGGTGTCTCCGCAGATCGCCCCCGAAGATCATCCGAAGCCAAATAAGAAATGTCTGTGTAAATCCGCGCCTCTGCAGGCTTGCGCTCCCCCTCTTTTACCGCCACCCCCGCCGGATTCTCATCCGCATAGCCAACCCCCAAACCCTCAAATCCCACACAAAACACACCCGTAAAACCCAAGACCCACCCAAGTCTCTTCCGAAACCCAAACAACCACCCACCGCTCTGTGTAACCATCATCTATGTTCTTTCTGAAAGTTGTCTCTGTCTAATCCAGCCCTCCAATTATCGCACCGAAGTCCAGTCCCTACGAGTAGGATCAAGCGAGACAGATTGAAAAAACAAACGCGAAAACCTCATTTTGCCCCCTGAATCGAGTATGCTAAAACCGACGGTTTCTGCTGAGCCCCCACTCGGAAAACACCCTCAAAAAACCAACTCCCCATCGA
>JBIJCS010000664.1:0-3601 GCA_044344575.1 Pirellula sp.
GCTAAGGTTCGCACAATGGTCCCTGTATGCTTGCGCTTTATCGCTGGTTGGGATTTCTAATGTGGGCGGCGCACTGTTCGCCGGTGAACCCCATGTGCTAGCATCGCACGCAAACAATCCGGGAGGAGCGCATCATCACCCTGGAGGAATTGGTAGCGGCGTCACGACGAAAGCGGCAACCAAGCATAATTGGTTTGAAGGAACCTACTTAGACCCGGCGATTCAGCGACCGGACTTTTTTCCCCATACGCTTACCCGCAGTATTCCGGAGTACCGGCAAGAATACAATCGGCCCCGATACTGGCCCGGATGGATTGCATACAAGATCGAACCATCGAGCCAAGAGTCGATGGCATGGCAGACGAACTATTGCAACGGGAACTATCAAAACCGAGCCGGTGCATTCGTTCCGACTTACTACTATCCGAAACCTTGGGAATCGCTCAACACACAATCCAGGCCTGGATTTGAGAAAAGGTAGTCACAAAGCAGTGCGATAAAGGTTTGAGCTATCATTTCGGGCTTTGGCCAATGCTCGCCGAAAAGTCTCACGCAAAGTCGCCCGCAAATGCATGCAATAGCCTATCGGTGCAGCCTATCGGTGCCACCCATCCACCGGGGATCGTTTGATAGCCTATCGGTGCCACCCATCCACCGGGGATCGTTTGATGGCATCCAATAGCCTAACGGTGCCACCCATCGATGGCAGGTCGTTGCCACCCATCGACCGAGGATCGTTAGCTAGCATCAGAATCGGTGCCACCCACCGATGGCAAATGCTAGCTAATCAACGCAAAAATCTCGCAGACAGGGGACAGTCCCTGATCCAGCCCCTTTTTTCACTTATTTGCTAGCATTCACCCGCTCGCATTCGGCGCATTCGGTGCCACCCATCGATGGCAGGTCGGTGCCACCCATCCACCGGGGATCAATAGCCTATCGGTGCCACCCATCCACCGGGGATCGTTTGCTAGAGCATCAGAATCGGTGCCACCCATCGATGGCACAGTGCCACCCATCCACCGGGGACCTGATCCAGCCCCTTTTTGACTTATTTGCTAGCATTCACCCGCTCGCATTCGGTGCCACCCATCCATCGGGGATCGTTTGCTAGCATCAGAATCGGTGCCACCCATCGATGGCACATCCATCGGGGATCGTTTGCTAGCATCAGAATCGGTGCCACCCATCGATGGCAGGTCGATGCTAGCTAATCACCGCAAAAGTGCGAGGCAGGGGACCGGCCCCATCCAGCACCTAGTTCCCAAATGGATCGTCACTAGCAGGAGGCGCTTTAGGCGCTGCGCCAAAAGGATCGTCGTTCGCCGGTGCAGCAGGTGCAGGATTGCCCGGTGCGGCAGGAGCATCTCCGAAAGGATCATCTCCCGCTACCGGTGCCTTGGGAATCGGTTCTGCCATCGGCTTGGGTTCCCCCTTGTTAAGGTCCCCGTTGCCACTGAATGGATCATTGGCAGCCGGCACTGGGCGCGGTGGAGCATCGGATGGCGAGAGAGGAATCTTGGCTCCATTCCCAATGCCTTGCTCATAACGCTGGCGTTGCATTTCCAGATATCTGCTTCGAGATGCTAACCGAGCCTTGCGGCGAATGGCTTCGATCTGGCAACGTGTTGGTCCTTGGATTCGCTCGAGAGCTTTGCCGACGTTGACGACCTTCTTGCCGTCGATTTCCAATTGGGCGGCCTCTTCGAAGTCGCTTACGCCCGCTTCCGGGTCTCCGGAAAGTGCTGCTTCGCACAAACCGCGAAAGTAAAACGCGCGTGGGTCTTGGCTTCCCGCACCGATAGCATCGTTGAGCCATTGCTGGGCGGTAGCGGCATCCCCTCGGAAGTACGCATGAACAGCATGTCCATAAACGTCATCCAGTGGGTCCTGAGCAAACGCGGGGACGGAAGTAAGGGTGGCCAAAGCCAACGTACTCAAGAAAGAGAATCGCAGACGCATGTGATTTGTACCTGTGAGAAACACTCAAAACGAAATTTACCGGAAGGAAACATCGACTCGGATCCCTTCGATGTGACACTTCGCTGTGCCATCCTAATTCCCGAAGAAAGCCGTGCAAATAAAATGGGGAATTCCAAGGAAATTGCTTTTTCTGTTTCCACTCCCGTACAAGCTGGAGCGAATATATCGATTATCCGCCCCCTCCATTCCACGCAGTCGTCACTCACTTCCAATTTTGAAAAAAGGTTAACGGCTCGGATGCGATTCCTCTCGGGTTGTTTGAGTTTCAGTGGTCGGGCCATCAGCATGGTGTTGGTCTTGAGTTTTGTGGCCACGATTCCGGTACTTCAATTTGCGAGTCTCGGTTATATCTTGGAGTCGTCCGGGAGGGTTGCTCGCGGTGAGCCTTGGGGGCGTTGTTTCCCGGGAGTGAAACAATTCGGTCTGATCGTGCGATGTGCCGTCTGGGTCTTTCTGACTTGGTTACCGGTTTGGTTTTTGACGGACTTGGGGTATTCCTCGGAGCTGATTCAGCCTGGGAGCGTTCAAGCAGCACGATTACGAACACTCGCTAGAGCGGTCTCGATCTTATGGGTACTGTGGGTCGCTTGGGCGATCGCTCGCGGCGGGCGTTGGTATCATTTTCTTTGGCCACAACCAATACGATTTGCGAAGAAGATCTTCAGTTTTGATTTTTGGCGAGAATTGGAGAGTCGTTGGTGGGACTTTCTTGTGAGTCTTGAGTTTTGGAGATTGTGGAAATTGGGGTTCAAAGCGAGTGTGGGGGCTTTGATTTGGTTGGCGATACCTGCTTTAGCGATACTCATCGCGCTCAATGGAGCATCCCAAGTGCAGCCGCAACAGCAAGGTGGGCTTGCGCTGCTAGGATTATTCGGTGCCCTGGGGATGGCTTGGGTACTGCAGTATTTGCCTGGTTTGCAGATCCATTTAGCGAGGCAGTCTCCGTCGAGTCAGCAGCGACTGGGGCATATGTGGGAACGAAAAGAGGTGCGGGCAGCATTCCTCCGAGCGCCGCTCTCGTTCGCTTTAGCGCAGGGATTGTTTTACGCCATGTCGATTCCGTTGTATGTGTTACGGATTGAGAAGATCCCCGAACAGCTTTGGTTCGGGCTTGCAATCGTCTTTGTGACAGCGATGTTTCCGGCCAAGTTACTCTTGGGGTGGGCTTGGAGGAATGCGCAACGCCGAGAGAACAGTGCGCATTGGGCACTGCGCTGGATCGCTTGGGTCCCGATGCTCGGGGCGATTGGGGTGTATATCGGATTTTTGTATTTAGGGAAATTCACGGCATGGGAAGGAGGCGCAAGCTTGTTGTTGCAGCACGCGTTTCTTCCCCCTGTCCCGTTTTACATTCGTTGAGATCACATTCGTTGAGATCACGCTGAATCGCTTGTGGATACCGCGTGATTGGGTGTAGCCTATTGCAGGCGTAGCTTTTTGCACTCGGGCACTAACGTCCCTTGGCATCACGTTTGGCTTGGACGCGTTTTCCTTTACCAGAGACGTGACCGGCGATATTGCTGGTTTTGTTGGAAAGAGCAACGCGATTGGCCTTGGCTTTACCGGCGAGATTCGCCGCGGCGGAGGCTGTGGGGCGTACGACACCCTTTTTGGCAGT
>JBIJCS010000080.1:0-12593 GCA_044344575.1 Pirellula sp.
CAAAAATCGAGGCCACAAAACGAAAAAAGGTCGGCAGGTTGCCGACCTGAGAACTACCCCGCTAGGACTCGAACCTAGAATAAAGGAACCAAAATCCCTTGTGTTGCCAATTACACCACGGGGCAATATGTGGTAAGGTCGGGAAAGTGTAGCGATCCCGGGCGACTAAGGCAACTGGAAACCGCAACGAAAAATACCCCCAGTCGCTCAAAAACTAGGTGCCGTATTAACGCACTTTTCCTTGTTCTGGGGTCAACGCCACCATCAATTGCTGGCGTTTTCGGATGACATAGTACTTGGCCGGCGAAGCTGATTTGAAGTGAGGGCTAGAGAGGATCCACTGCAAGTTATCCAGGCTCACGGTTTGCCATTCCATAATTCCGACGATGATATCACCGGGCGTCAAACGTTGCTTGGCAGCGGGGCTTCCAGGTCGGACTTCAGTAATGCGAAGCCCACCTCGATAATCCTCGTTAATACTGGAAACCTCTTGAGCTGGTACCGGTGAGACACGGATACCGATTTGGTCCCAGACCAGTTTTGCGATCGCGGGTTCGGAGAGGGAACTTCCGGCAGGTCGTAGTTTCAGCGGGAGGTTCGTTTTGGTGGAGCCTCTTAGGATCGCAAGATCGACAGTTTCACCAGGTCGATGTTCGAGTAGAGCAAGCTCGAGTTCCAAGCGGTTCGAAACGGGCACACCGTTGACACTCTCAATAGCGTCGCAAACTTGGAAGTCGCGGGATTCGGAGCGATCGTCGTTTGCGGAACGAAGTGAGAGTTTCGACGTACCCGCTTCGTACGTCCGAATCAGGTCCAAACCGTGTTCGATAGGTTCACGGCGGGAAGACGCAACCAGATCCGCCATGACTTCCAAGGCAGAATCGATTGGAATCGCGAATCCGATTCCTTGAGCGCCGACACGAACAGCGACATTGATACCGATAACATCGCCATCGAGATTTAGCAGAGGTCCTCCGGAGTTACCAGGATTGATGTCTGCATTGGTTTGAATCAAATTCTTATATTCTTGAGTCCCGTTGACCGGGATATCACGGTGCAAAGCGCTGATGATCCCTTGGGTAACGGTGTTCTGGTATCCAAAGGGGTTACCGATTGCGATCACGGTTTCCCCTCGCATTAGATCTGCGCTTGTGCCGAACTGGATGGTGGGCAGGTCCTTGGAGGTCGGGATTTTGATCATAGCCAGATCGGTATCAGGATCGTAGTTGATCAATTTCGCGATAGCGGTCGAGCCGTCCGACAAGGTGACTTCGATACGACTGACATCTTCGACCACATGAAGGTTCGTAATGATATACCCGCGCGGATCGATGATCACGCCGGTACCCATACCATTGACTTCCTGTTTAGAGCCCGCGCCATTGGTGGAGGCGGTAGTCACGAACTTATTACCCTGAATGTTCACAACCGCTGCTTCTGCGCGTTGGATGGCGCGCACGATTGGACTCATTCTCGGGCTCGGGTCCGTAGCTTGCGCCGAAACAGTTCCGAACGATAGGCCAAGCCCTAGAACCACGCTGGCGAAGCGCAGGGCAGCTAGGGTGGATGTAGCAAAACGAAATCTCATTCTGGGTCCGGTTTCCTGCTCGTGGAATCAGTGCAGTTTCGGCGCGTCGATGCCCACGGGGGATGCGGGTCCCACCGCCAGTTTCGACAACGCCGTAAGCATCGGATGTTCCGGATCTCCGGCATGATTGCGAGCGAGAACGGATAAACAATCCACCTACACAGAGAAGTTTTCCGAGTCGCCACAGGTTACCCAAACCAACACGCTTGCGTTGCTAGCATTCCCAACGCCATGGAATAGGGAAAGACGGTACGTCTCGGTACCCCCCTACGCCCTTCCCGTTTCGCACGAGTCGCGGGGGTGTTCTTCATCAATCACCATCAATCACCCTTCCTTCGATCACCTACTCGCCCCATCGGGGCACAAGCCGGGTGCCTCAGGCAGAGCGAAGCAAACCTTGGGTATACATCACAATCTCATCGTGCCCTAACCCGCCCCGCTGCCCTAAGCTGTCAAAGCGGGCAAATCGGTGCCACCCACGCAAATCGGTGCCACCCACCAAAGGTAGCGAATTGCCAGCGATTCCGCCGATTGGGCCGGCGTAAAATGCTAGCAAAATATGGCTCTTGGGTCGCGGACTGGGGACAGTCCCTGAACCAAGGCTGAAAAATCGCGTTTGCTAGCATTCCCGCTGCAACCATCCATGCATGCCCTTTGCTTGCATTCAAGCCGCCCAATGGAACGGCTACCGACGAATATCCCTAACCCCTGGGTGATTTACGGGAGCTTTTCGCGGAATTACTATGAACACTCTGTCCGTTACTTCCTCACCACACACCTGCCTCCAACTCCACCCTATGCTAGCCTCCCTACCGCACGCCGTTCCCTCCCCGCTGCGTTTGCCCCTCTGCGGCTGGCTCGCTGCCTGCTGCCTTGCCACTTACCTGCAACCGGCTCTCGCGGCCGAACCGGTTACCAAGACCACTCCCGCCCCGAAGAAAATCGTTTTCATCGCCGGAGGTCGTAGCCACGACTTCGGCTCCCATGAACACTACGCCGGTTGCCGCATCCTCGCAGACACCGTCAAGCGTACCGTCCCAGATGCCGAAATCGAAGTGCTGCGCAACGGTTGGCCTGCTGATGATTCAGCCCTCGATTCCGCAGATACCATCGTCATCTACTCCGACGGTGGCGGTGGCCACCCCTCCCTGCCTCACCTCGACCGAATCCAAAAACAAACACAACGCGGAGCAGGTCTCGTCTGTATCCACTACGCCGTTGAAGTCCCCAAAGATCGAGGTGGCCCACAGTTCCTGCAATGGCTCGGCGGCTACTTCGAAACCCATTGGTCAGTCAACCCTCATTGGACCGCCAAGTTTGACAACCTGCCCAATCACCCAATCACACGCGGAGTAAAACCCTTCGAAACTCGCGACGAGTGGTACTTCCACATGCGATTTCGCGACAACATGAAAGGCGTTACTCCCATCCTTTCCGCGATCGCACCCGCCAACACCATGGATCGCCCCGATGGTCCTCACAGCGGTAACCCCGATGTCCGCCGCGCCGTCGCCAAAGGTGAACCTCAACACGTCGCTTGGGCCTCCGAAAATGAAAACGGCAGCCGTGGCTTCGGATACACCGGCGGCCACTTCCACTGGAACTGGGGACGCACAGAACCCACCCGTCTCGTCGCCAACGCTATCCTCTGGACTGCTCATATCGATGTTCCAGAAAACGGCGCAAATGTCGAAAACAAATCCGCTGCGCAACTTGTCGAAAACCAAGATGAACCCACACCCGGAAACTTTAACCCCGCAGGAATCGCCAAAGAATTCGGCATCCAACCAGGCGAAAACGGTGCTTCCAAAACACCCAAAACAAACGGCAAACTCCTGTTCTCTTCTCCAATTCTTACAGCCAAGACACCCGGACACCGCGTAAACGCCCAAGTCGATGTCAAAGGTGTCAAAAAACTTGTCCTTATCGTTTCCCCAGGCGAAGACGGCTTCGCTTGCGATTGGGCCGACTGGGTCGAACCTACCCTAACAACGTCATCCGGCTCGAAATCCTTGCTCGACCTGAACTGGTCCTCCGCAACCACCGAATGGGGCGAAGTTCGAAAAAATGCAAATGCCGGTGGCGGTGAACTAAAAGTCTTCGACCGTGTCCTTCCCGGAATCGGAACCCATGCCTCAAGCGTCATCACCTTCGACCTTCCAGCCGATGCCCTTGAATTCAAAGTCGGTTGCGCTCTCGACCAAGGTGGAGTGAACCAAAACAACGGGACCTCAACCTCGCTCCAATTTCATATCGCTGCCGAAGGTATTCCAGCAGGACTCACTGCAAATGCACCTGCTCCCGCACAAGATCGCTCACCCGAAAACGCAGTCTCCGGCCTACAAGTCGCCGACGGCGTCGTCGCATCTCTCGCTGCCTCCGAACCCGTTCTCAAAAGCCTTACCAACCTCGATATCGACCATCGTGGTCGCGTCTGGGTTTGCGAAGTCGTCAACTACCGCCGACATAACGGTGAACGTCCAGAAGGTGACCGGATTCTAATCCTCGAAGACACGAATCAAGACGGAGTCATGGACTCCACCAAAGTCTTCTATCAAGGTCGTGACATCGATTCTGCTCTCGGTATCTGCGTACTGGGTAACCGCGTCCTCGTCAGCGCCGCACCCTACGTCCTAGAATTCATCGATACAAACGGCGATGACATCCCGGACTCCAAACGCGCTATCCTTACGAAAACCGGTGACCCACAACATGACCACTCGGTTCACTCCTTCGTCTTCGGCCCAGATGGCAAACTCTATTTCAACTTCGGTAACACCGGACACCGACTCTGCGATGCAGAAGGTAACCCAATCAAAGATCGATGGGGACGAGAAATCAACGACTCCGGAAACCCCTACCGACAAGGAATGGTTTTCCGTTGCAATGAAGACCTAAGCGATATGGAAGTACTCGGCCATAACTTCCGTAACAACTACGAAGCTGCTGTCGACTCCTTCGGTACCATCTGGCAATCCGATAATGATGACGACGGTAACCGCGCTACCCGAATCAACTACGTCATGGAATTTGGCAACTATGGATACGTGGATGAAATCACCGGCGCCGGTTGGCAATCTGAACGCACCAACTGGGAATCCGAAATCCCACAACGACACTGGCACCTCAATGACCCAGGTGTCGTTCCCACCATGCTCATCACCGGCGCAGGTTCCCCTACCGGTATCACCGTCTACGAAGGTGACCTACTTCCGGAAACCTTCCGCAACCAAGTCATCCACTGTGACGCAGGCCCCAATGTCGTCCGCGCTTACGTGGCAAAAAATGAAGGTGCCGGCTATTCGGCAAAAATCGAAAATCTCGCCGTTGGCGAATTCGACAAATGGTTCCGCCCCGCTGACGTTGCAATCGCACCCGACGGATCGCTGTTCGTCTCCGATTGGTACGATCCAGGTGTCGGTGGACACAATATGCAAGACATGGACCGCGGGCGCCTGTTCCGTTTCGCTCCCGAAGGAACGAAGTATGTTGTACCCAAATTCGACTTCGACTCTCCAAAAGGTGCCGTCGAAGCACTCAGCAACCCTTGCAACTCCGTTCGTTACCTCGCCTATCAAGCCCTCGTCAAGATGGGCTCCAAGGCCGAACCAGAGCTAAACAACCTCGCAAAATCCCCAAACCCTCGACTTCGCGCACGGGCGATCTGGTTGATCGCAAAAACCCAATCGCCAACGGTCGCTTTTAACCTAGCCTCCACTGACGCTGACCCCAATGTTCGAGCCGTCGCTATCCGACTCGCACGCCAAGCCAAACTCCCAACCAAAGAGTATATACCTAGCCTCATCAAGGATTCATCACCAGTCGTCCTCCGCGAACTCGCTCTCGCTCTCCGTGAAGACACCTCGACGGAAATGCCAACCCTCTGGGCTCAACTCGCTAACCAATTCGATGGTAAAGATCGGTGGTACCTCGAAGCCCTCGGTATCGCAGCCATGGATCGCTGGAGCGATTGCCTGAACGCTTACAAAAATCTACCCAAGCCGTCCGCAAACCCCGATGCCGCACGACTCATCGCTTGGCGCGGTCGCGGATCCGTCGCCTCCTCCCTCCTCGCTCAATGGCTTGCTGACGAAAACACCCGACCCGAAGATCGACTCGCTCTGCTCCGCGCGACGGACTTCCTCAAAGCAGAAGACCGCCAAGCCGCACTGAAACCACTTCTGGAACAAAAAGATCCCCAAGCCGTCATCGACGCACTTCTCCGACTAGACGGAATCGATGTAAACAACAACCCGCGCCTCGCACAACTGGTTCGCGACCACGTCACCAAACTTGGAGATGATCCGACCCAAATTCGGATCCTACAAAAAACCCGTGTCACCGGACTCGCTGATACCCTGCTCGATCGAGCAGCTAAATGGGGCGCGACCACCCAAGCTCTCCAAGCTCTTGAACTAGCTCTCGAAACCGGTGGTGCTGATACACTCGCCAAACGCCTCCAATCAAAAGAACCATCCGAACAAGATGTCGCTCTCTCCAAAGTCCTCGCACTTAGCAACCGTAAGGAAGCTACCGACTTGCAAAAGAAACTACTCGATTCACTTCCTGCATCAAAGGGGATCCAAGTCGAAGCCGCAGTCGGCCTTGCTCGCAACAAAAACAATCACCCCTACCTCATGGAACTCGCTACTTCCAACCGCCTTCCCAACGAAAGCAAGCCACTGCTCGGCCCTTCCCTTCGCACCTCGGATAACGCTGAGATACGAAAACAAGCCGAAGCGATGTTCCCCATGCTCAAGTCCTCCCAAAGTCAACTTCCTCCTCTTGACGAACTCGCGAAAAAACGAGGAAACGCAGGGAACGGAAAAAAGGCCTACTTCGGTGCAGCGACTTGCTCTCAATGTCATATGATCGGCAACGAAGGCAAAAACGTTGGACCAAGCCTGACCGAAATCGGAAACAAACTCAGTCGAGAAGCAATGATCGTTTCAATACTCGCACCGAGTGCGGGTATCTCGCATAACTACGAAGCGTTCACCGCTCGCACGACCGATGGAGAAGTCATCACCGGCTTGCTCGTATCCAAAACAGCAGAATCCGTAACGATCAAAGACGCAAAAGGTATCGAACGAACGATCCCGACAAGCGACCTAGACGAACTGCAAAAGCAAGAGAAGTCCCTCATGCCAGAAAACCTGCAAGAACTCATCAACGAACAAGAGTTCGTCGACCTTGTCGAATACCTGATGAGCCTTCGGAAGTAACTGAACCCGATTGCGTCCCGGGGGAAATACCTTACGCTTCGCTGGCGATGAAATCCATGGATTATCGCCAACCGCTAGGGTCTTGCACCCTTCAACTTCTCATCCGGTAACGGTGCTGCCACAGGCTTGCGCCCCCCACCAACAACAACACCCTCCCCCTCACCTTGAACTCCCTGATTCAACGTGTTGATCACGATGAGAATATCCAAAGGACTCACAACCCCATCCCCATTCACGTCCAAATCACCCGGCGACTCCCCCTCACCCGCCGGTTGAATAATTCCCGATCCGTGACTGTTGAGATAATTGATGATCACTAAAGGATCCAAAGGAGTTATCGCTCCATCTCCGTCCACGTCCTGCGGCAAGTAATCGTTATGATACGGAGTCGTATCCTTGATCACGTAAATCCGTTCAAACCGCTCTACGAAATCTCCGTTCGCACGCGATGTCGCTCGAAGCACGACGTCAATCCAACCAGGTGCCTCGTACACAATATTCGCATCATTCCGTACACGCAATGTTGTACCGACAACCTCGAATCGCGCGTCGGAAACTGTATAGTCATACACTTCATTCGCATCAGGATCGACTACACCCAAGCTCCCTAACACATAACCAGGACGTTGCTCCGGTATCGACAACAATCCGCTGTAAGTCAAGTCTTTTGGCGGGTCGTTGATCGCTTGAATCTGAATCCCCACCGTCTGCGGTACCGACCAATCTCGCCCGTCGTACGCTTGAACTACAATCGAATCACTCCCAGTAGCATCCGGATTAGGCGTGTACACACCTCCCGTACTCGTCGCCCATTGCAGACTTCCCAATGCCCCGCCCCTGACAACTACCCACTGAATAGGATCAGAATCGTTATCGATGATCGATCGAACCCAAGCGGAAGTTGATAATACGATAGGCTGATCCTCTCGAACCACTACACTCGGTAGCGGTTGTAACGTCGGGGCTGTATTGCCTCCTCGATTGCGAATACCAATGGCAACCTGCTGAATAACTTGATCGACCAAGTCGACCACGAACGGTTGAGCAATCGATAACCCATGCGTATAAATCTGACCATCGCGAAGCCCAATCAATGCGTCATCACGAAAGCCTAACGACCAGCTCGTTCGTAGCGCATTCTCGGCACCCCCACTCTCCGAAAACAGCCGATCAAATACAGGTAGCCCCTCTGTCAGCGTCCAACCAATAAGCCGACTCGGATTCGCTCGACTCACCCCCCACAACAACCGACGCCCTATGTCAAAAACCGTTGCCCCTCCCGCTTGCTCCAGTCGCAAAGTCGTCGGCAACCCACTTCCCAATCCCAAAACTTCAATTCCTTGAGACGTTTCGACAGCTACCGACTCACCATCTCCACTTACACTCGACACGCGAACGAACTCGGAAAAAAAACGCTCCGATGCTAACTCCAGTTGCCCATCTATCCAATGATAATACTGGAGATTGGTTCCTTCGTTGAGATACCGATTCACGAGCAAGCCTTGCGTACCGACCCCATAAACTTTTGTGCTTTCCTCAAACCCATTCACCAACGGTAGCATCGATACTTCACCCACTCCCCCAGATGTGGGAACCTTCAATTCCAAAAGCTCTCCACCCACGAATGCATCGAATGCGTTGCCCACGTGATATTGCATCACCAAGCGATTGCCAGCCACATGCAACGCTATCGTAGAATCAGCGTCCATTACCCCCGCACGACTAGCGAGACCATCCAAGCTCCATCGGTCGACTTGCGTAGCCCCAAAGTTGAAACGAACCAACTCAAGACTCCCACCTTGCGCAGCAACGACCGCAACACCCTCTGCGCTCCCTAACATCGCAACGCTTCTAATCCGTCCACCAAACTCCTGACGCTCCTGAAGCAACCCACGCTCCACGTCCACTTGGATCAGTGAATCCGAAGTAGCAAACCAACCGACACTATCCGAATCCCACCCCAATACACGCTCAATGCCGAGATCACCCGTCCATCGCCCTGTACCTGCCGGCACCGACGATGTCGTCTGAACAACCGAACGAACATTCCCTAACAATCGTACGTTGTATGCCCCTTGACCTAACTCCCGAAACGAAGCAATTCCAGATGCATCCGTCTGCGACAATGGTTCACCGGACTGATGAACTCCATCCGCATTCAAATCTAAATAAACCACCCTGTGCGCCGCAGGAACACTAGAATCTTGCGGAAGCCTCAACGAAAACGGGTCTTCAAAAACCAAAACGTCCAAACCCGCAAACACGCGACGGTCTTCTAACAGATCATAGACCAGCACCCGCCTCTTGAAAGCGTGCGCCGAGTCTCGGTTTTTCTTCATTCGATCTATCTCCGACTCCAATGCCTGCGAAAAGCATCCGCCCCAAGGAAACCACTCTCCTATCGAATACAATGCATTCGTGAGCCTTCAAGACTTTCGCAGAAACGCTGGGAAGTTAAGTGTCCGCTACCTCTAAATGTATCCAAACACCCCCGAACTTGGTAAGAAATTCCTTGCCGTTTTCCAGGATCTACTCCATGAATTCACTCGCTCCCTCGCAGAATTCACTCGCTCCCTCGCAGGAATTTCACAGCAACCTTACCAAAACCCCAACGGTACATCCTCCCATCCCACTCCAAAGCTTTTTCCCCACCCTCACTTGGACGGCTGGTGGCCCTGGAGCGTTCCGCAAAACCGCAATAATTCCATTATTCATCCTCCTTTTCTGCACCCAAGGTGCCATCGGCCTCGCCCAACTGGCCCAAGACAGATACCAGCTCGGTAGACGCCTCGCCCGCTTCGAACGCGCTTGGCAACTCGGAAACAATACACTCCGCTCCGCAAGCACCCCGGCGATGGAAAAAGCTGTCACCAGTTTTTTCAGCCTCCAACTCCCCCGCGCAGGACAGTCCCTCGACAAAGCCTGGATGGACGCCCTAGGTTTACCACCCTCCGACCAAAAACGCTGGATGAACTCAACCCCATGGCTCGTCGACTGGGACTCACCCTGCATCGCATCGAACTCTAGCCCACTCGTCCTACGCGGCTCCTTGCGATCCTTCTACTCCAATGAAGCACCCTCCAACGAAACCCAATCCACTCCGGATATCCTCTCCATTCCCTGGCAATTCTCAATCTTCCGTTGGCAACCATCCTACGAAGAAAACACATCCTCCTCTCCGCCAACATCCTCTCCGCCAACATCGCCAAAACCCATCGCGGAGTTCCAATTCTCCCCCCCAACATCCTCCGATGCACCCCTAGAAGTCCAGCTTCCGCCACTCCCCCCAGGCGATTATCTCGCGGTGATTACACTCGGAAAAAACCTCACTCACCCCGAACTACTCTGCGAAGCCTTCTCCGTCATCGAAAACCTCGAAGCTCGCATTGAAAAAGTGGAATCATGGCTCGATGAACACCGGCGCGATTCCGGGTCAACTCTCATCAGCACCACCCGCTTCGCTGCAAAAGAAATCCTCAAAGGACGTAAAGGCACTCCCACCGAATCCGACCTGCCTTGGAATCAACTCCTCAACGACTTCGAACTACTCAGCAACCCCGAACAACTCAGCAATCTTGCCCCCAAATCTGCTTCCAAACCGAATTCCAACCCGTCCACATTGCAAACTTGGAGCCAAAAACCAGGTACCAAATGGATCCAACTTGCGCGTGACAAATCCTCTCAAATCCTGCGTGTCGAAGTCCCCGACAAAGTTTCTGAAAACAGTGGAGCACCTCCCCAAACCCCCGTGCTCATCGCCTTGCACGGTGCAGGCGGAAGTGAAAACATGTTCTTCGAAACCTACGGCGCAGGACGACTTGTCAAACTCGCAAAACAACGTGGCTGGATCGTTGTTTCTCCTCGCCAAACAATGTCGGGACTCGGAATGGATGTCCCCAAAATGCTCGATGCCCTCGAAGAAATTCTACCCATCGATCGCAACTCCATTCTGCTATGCGGACATTCCATGGGAGCCGCACAAGCAATGTCCCAAGTCAGCCGCGCCCCGGATTCCATCCGAGCCGTCGCAGCACTCGGCGGCGGCGGTGCAGTCCGACCTTCACAAGCCCTCCAAAAAATCCCCTTCTTCGTCGCAGCTGGTGAACGAGACTTCGGTAAACCGCGAGCCAAAGCCCTCGCGGACCAACTAAAACAATCCAAGTGCACCATTGACTACAAAGAATACCCAAACGTCGAACACATGGTCATCGTTCAAGCTGCTCTCGACGATGTGTTCGACTTCTTCGACACCCACGTCCCCAACACACGCTGAGCAATCATGCAGCAACCCGACAAAAACCACTCCCTCTTTCAACCCCTAAACCTGTTGCGACTTGCCCTCGCTGCACTGTCTCTTTGGGCAGTCTTTCTGCAAGCTCAGTACCTAATCCAACTGAATCGCTTCGAACTCTCCGGCTTCCTTAGTTTCTTTACGATCCAATCCAATCTCTACGTGATCGCAATCCTGCTCATTGAGGCTCTTGGCGGATGCGGATTGTCCAATCCATTGCGAGCCAGCCTGCGCGGCGCAGCAGTACTCTACATGGCCATCACAGGAATCGTCTATGCAGTCCTACTCGCAAATCTACCCATCGTCAAAGAAATCGTACATCCAATTGCCGATGCCGTTCACCACGTTCTTATTCCTATCTGGATCCTCTTCGATTGGGTCGCCTTCCCCCCTTCGAATCGCATCTGCGCACGCCGCGCTCTATGGTGGCTAGTCTATCCTCTCGCCTACCTCTTCGTATCGCTGCTACGAGGTGCCGTTACCGGTTGGTATCCCTACCCTTTTCTGAATCCCTCTAGCCCCGGCGGCTGGACCGGAATCGCTATCGTTAGCACAGCTATCCTTGTCCTTGGACTAATCATCCTGACGGGTATCGTTCGCTTGCAACCTCGCAAACCTAACGCAAACCTCTCAAAAAAGGTACCAGCCTAAGATCAGTCAACCCACCTCTGCACGCGTTTCATGTCCTCCTCGCGACGAATCGGATCGAAATCCAATTGGCGATGCTGCTCTAGCATCGCCTCTCTCGTCTTGAACATCCTCTCACGCATCCCCGAATCTCTCGTCACCACATACACTCCCACAACCGCAATCCGATCCTCAATCACAACGCGACCAGATTCAAAGCGATACTTTACATCGTGTACCCCAGAAGCATCGACACGATAACATACTGTCGCTTCATGCAACCAAATAGGTAGTTCAAACTCCCAACGACCTTCACGAGGCATAAATCGAAAAGTTCTCGTCGATGTATCGATCTCGTACCCTAGGTCATTGACTACCAACATCGCCGCTGATTCCCCAACCACCGAGGATAAATCCCACTGCGGCTTCTCTCCCTCTACTATCCTCTTGTAACGATACGCCGTTCCACCCTCCAACAACGTCTTGAGCATCTGGATCTCCATTCCAATATCTGCGATCGGCTCAAGCAAATCCGGAAACTTAGCCAGCGATTTCATGCTCAAATTAAACCAATACAACGAAGCGATTCCATTACCGAGCCCCTGCCATGCTTGGGCGCGCAGTTCCTGCGGAGTCGGTGACCCACGTCTCGGACTGAGCACCCCTCCCCAACCATCATGCGCCCCTTGAGACCAATAAGCGATCGTTGCAGGACGACTTAGCTCTCGAAGACTACGGGTCATCGTACCGATCGTCTCAAGCGGGGCACCCCAGCGAATACTCTTCCCATCCCATCGGTCGTACCGCGACCACGCATCCGCAGCAGGGGCAATTACCCGGTAAGCATCATAATGTGGGTAGT
>JBIJCS010000514.1:0-3597 GCA_044344575.1 Pirellula sp.
CAACCGCCACTCCCAGCGTTAACAACGTTGCACCATGAATACCCCCAAGTTTCAGTAGGAGCCGACGGTCAATCATCGTTGTACCTACCCCCGAATCAGCCTTTATCGAATCATCGCCGAACGCACGATCTCAATAATCGATTGATGCACTTTCTCAATCGACTGATCTGCATCCACAATTCCCGTCACCCCACCACATCGCGGTAACTGCTCCAAAAACCCTTGTCGAACCTTCCGAAAATATTCGATCCCCCGTTTTTCAAGACGATCTTGCCCACGCTGGATGCGCTCGGCGGCCAACTGCGGATCGATATCCAACACAATCGTCACCTCTGGCATGCACCCACCCGTCGCTACACGCCCGACTTGCCACAGCGCTTCGACATCCACCCCACCCGCTGATCCTTGATAAACAACATTCGCTAACAGAAATCGATCGCAAAGCACCACCGCACCACTCTCAAGTGCCGGACGAATGTTCTCAGCCACCAACTGCGCTCGTGCCGCCATGTACAACAACATCTCCGTCGTATTGGCCAACGGAATATCTTCTCGATGAAGCAGTATCTCGCGAACCGCATTTCCTAACGCTGTGGTCCCAGGATCGCGAAAGTTCAATACGCGATGCCCTTGCGATTCAAGCCACTGACTGAGCATCGCTAACTGCGTTGACTTTCCTCCTCCATCGATCCCATCAAGCGTAATAAACATAGACAAAGCCCTACTGCATTAAATGGCGAAGGACTCTAAATCCGCTTGCGGAGCAACTTGGTATCCATGCGGTTCCATCGAACAACCCGCTCGCCCCTGACTCAGCGATCGAATCGCACTCGAATATCCAAACAGTTCTTTCAGTGGCGCTAAAGCGGTGATGTTGGTGACCATCCCCCGCGCCTCTGTTCGCTCAATCAATCCACGTCGTTGCTGAAGATCCCCAACGATCTCCCCTAAATAATCTGGCGGAGTGGTAATCTCCATCTTCATCACCGGCTCTAGCAATGCCGGTCCCGCTGCCTTAAGCCCCTCGTCAAACGCATCGTTCGCCGCAATTCGAAATGCAACCTCGTCCGATCCAACCTCTGCCATCTCCGCCCCAAGCACACTGATGCGGATTCCAGTCAACGGGAACGAACCAATCAACCCTCCACCCTCGGCCCGGTTACGCAACTCCTCAAGGGCAGCTTGGCGCTGCAGCTCCGGTAACATCTTCTCCGGTGGTGTCCGATCCAACACAATCACCTTCGCCGATACATCTTCCAACGGCTCAAATCGGACTTGCAATCGCGCAAACAACGTCTGAGATCCAACCTGACGATTGCACTGCCCAGTAACCTCCGCCGCCGCACTAATCGTCTCCCGATAACTTACCCTCGGCTTGTAAAACTTAACGTTCAAATGGAAGTCGCGCACCAAACGATTCTTGATCACTTCTAAATGCAACTCACCCATCCCTGAAATAATAGTCTGCCCAGACTCGGAATTCTCCGAAGCATGAAATGTCGGATCCTGCCGCTTGAGCATATCGAGGACCTCTGCAAGCTTCTTGCGCTCCGTCGTGTTCTCCGGTTCAATTGCCATAGAAATCACAGACTGCGCGAATTGAATCGATGGCAATTCAATCATCTCGCGGGTGTCGCAAAGGGTATCTCCCGTAATCGAGTCGCGAGGTCCGATGGCACAAGCGATGTCGCCGCATTCAAGCGCATCGATTTGACCTTGCCGCTCCTTTTTCGTCGCATGGATCTGCCATAACTGCGCGACGTTTTCTTTTTTGTCTCGATTGGGATTGTAAACCCGTGAGTTGGACTCAAGCCGCCCGGAATAAACGCGAATCCAAAACATGTCCCCCGTCTTTGCCGGAAGAATCTTAAAGACCAACGCGCAAAAAGGATCTTTCGGATCTGGCTTACGCATCAACTTCTTGTCCGCCTTCTTTGGATCACACCCTTCCACCGGCGGTCGATCCAGTGGACAAGGTAAGAAATGAGCGACACCGTCGAGCAACGGCTGTACCCCGACACCATGAAGCGCGGACCCGCATAACACAGGCTGTAGAACTTGGGCAATACAAGTCTCTCGCAATGTTTTTCGGATAAGCTCCGGTGGAATCTCTTTCTCTTCCATCGCAAGCTCCATCATCTCGGCACTGTGCGTGTAGAGTTTTTCTAACATGACGTTTCGCCAATCCTTCGCATCGGCAACGAGCTCCTCCGGTAACTCTTGCACTTGAACGGTCCTGCCAGAGTCCTCCGCATTGAAAGTCAACAACTTCATATCGATCAAATCGATAATCCCGCGAAATGGATCGTTCGTGTGCGATGGACCTTGGCCTACCGGAATCTGAACAGCCACAGGATCCGCACCCAAACGCGGGCCAATCTCTTCAAGCACTCGATAGAAGTCCGCACCTTCCCGATCAAGCTTGTTGATGAAAACAATCCGAGGCACGCCATATTTATTGGCCTGCCTCCAAACGGTCTCGCTCTGTGCTTCCACACCTTCCCGCGCACTAAAGACCACCACAGCACCATCGAGCACACGTAAACATCGTTCGACCTCTGCCGTAAAGTCGACGTGTCCTGGCGTATCGAGTAGGTTGACCGAACATTCTTTCCAACGAAAGGTCACGCAAGCGGCAAAGATGGTGATACCGCGCTGCTGCTCCTCAGGGTCATCATCGGTTTCGGTTGTGCCTGAATCGACTGCCCCAGCGCGGTGCTTGGCACCGCTCATATAAAGCATCTGTTCAGTCACCGTCGTCTTGCCCGCATCAATGTGGGCGATAATTCCGATGTTTCGGATCGAATGAAGGTCACGAGCCATGGTTAAAAAACTTTTGTGCAATCAAGGAGACGGGGAAAGCAAACAGGATCCGTTTGAACCGCTCCTCGCCTAACTCGGCTGCTTGCGCAACTCGAGCCATTCGCTGTGGAATACTCCATCGCGGTCGACACGTTGATACGTGTGTGCACCAAAGTAATCCCGTTGTGCTTGCAACAAATTCGAAGGCAATCGCGCTAGGCGATAGCTGTCGTAGTAAGCCAATGCTGTGGTGAACGCAGGGACTGGTAGCCCCAAATGGCTTGCGGCCATCACCACCGCACGCCAAGCCTCCTGCGAACGCTCGATCGCTTGCTTGAAGTACGGATGCAACAGAAGGTTTTCCAAGTTCGGATTCCCATCAAATGCTTCCTTGATGTGATCGAGGAATTGGGCGCGAATGATACAGCCACCGCGCCATAGCAATGCGCAGTCGCCGTAGTTCAATCCCCAGTCATGCTCGCGACTCGCTTCTTGCAACTGCACGAAACCTTGTGCGTACGAACAAATCTTCGATGCATACAACGCTTGCCGAACCGCTTCGATGAACTTCTTTCGGTCAGCTACCATCGCAGAGACCGCTGCACCAAATGCTGTGTTATGAGCGGCCGCGGGTGCCGGCAAGACTTTGCTCGCCCGCACGCGTGCTTCCTTCATCGCAGCAAGCCCACGCGCGTAGACAGCGGTCGTGACCAACGTACTTGGAACCCCGAGGTCCAACGCCAATTGACTCATCCACTTACCGGTTCCCTTTGCACCAGCAACATCAAGGATCTT
>JBIJCS010000515.1:0-3591 GCA_044344575.1 Pirellula sp.
CGCCTGCTGTCGCTGTTCGTCCTTCAGGAGTCGGTGGCCGAACCAGCGTTTCCGATTGCACTTCTCCAGGTTGCTCCACGGATGGGTGCACTGGAGTTGATTGCACGTCCTTGGGTGGGGCCGGTTTAGGTAGTCGCGGTACAGGTGTACGTTCCAACCATTCGCTTTTCGGCGGATTGTTCGGTGGTCTTGCATCTGTTCGCGATGGTGATGGTTGCGGGAACTTGGGCTGGGCCGAAATGGACACGCTTCTTTGGTGGGGGCGAGGTTTGAACCAATCGCCGGTGATCGTTGGTGGTAATTCTCCATCGGTATTGCCGACCAATCCGCTGCTAGGTGGTACAGACAACCCACTGGGAACGGATCTGCTTGTCGGTTTGAGGGGCAATGTCGGTTTCTGGCTTGATGATTGCCAACAATACGGTGTTGGTGGTCGTGCTTGGGGGATCGTGTCGAGCGATTCGGAACAAGTGATCACGAACGGCGGGAATTCTACCGGGATCTCGTTCTTCAATACGTCGCTCAACCAGCCTGACACTTACATCGTGAATTTGGACCGTGGTCCCTTCGGCAAGAACGTCGGGGAAATCGGTGTGACCAATGAACTGGATGTCTTTTCTGGAGATATCTATGGCCGAGCCTTGCTGCTTGGAGATCGTAACAACCGAACTGACTTGATCGGTGGTTACACCTTCCTGCGACTCGACTCGGGATATGGCTTGCGTTCACGCGTTGTCGATGGTTGGACGGATGCTCCTCCCCCAGTGACAACCGTCACAACGATCAACGACCAATTCTCCACCAAGAATGAGTTTCACGGTGGACACGTCGGGTTGATGTCGAACATCACGCGCGGTCGCCTTGGACTCGGCTTGATGGGTAAGGTCGCGATGGGGAACATGACATCGACCAGTGTGATCAGCGGTTCCTACAACCAAGTTCCACCGCCGCCGTCGGTTCCAGATGTACAATCGCGTGGGTTGTTTGCACAGTCAAGCAACATTGGGACGGTGACTCGTGATGCTTTCACATTCATTCCTGAGATGAATGGTCGCGTACGCTACCAAGTCGGCAGGTTCCAGTTGGGTGTTGGGTACACGATCGTAGTCCTACCTGAGGTCGCGATGGCAGCAAGCCAAGTCGACACGAACATCGATGCATTGGGAATTATCAATCCCCCAACAACATCACCTGTGAATCGATTCAACACCGAGTCCTACTTCCTGCACGGTATCGATTTGGGTGTCTCGTACAACTTCTAAATGGTGTTGTCGAGTTAGTTGAAAAGTCAAAGAGATGTTCTGCGAGTTGCGTTGCGGAACATCTCTTTCTTCCTTGATGGAGCGTTGGGCGACAGATTCCCGATCCTATTTTCAGATGGTCTTGATCGTTTCTCGTATTGAGCTTTTCTAGGTATGGTTCCAGTAATCGTTCATCAAGTAGGCCAGTGGCTGGATCGTTTCGGTGAGACCCTCAAGTTCTGGGAGCAACTGTTGTGTGATTTGCGTTCGGCTTATTTTCGTCAAGATGCAGTAGAAGTTGAGCGGCTTTCTCTGTTGGTCGACGAAGCCATTGCAAAGATGGTTGAGGACAAGTTGGAGCGCGAGTTCATACTGGAGAGGGCAAAAAGACAGGGGAAAGTCGCCCACAATTTGAGAGAACTCTCTCGAATGCTCGATACACAATGGCCTGCGTTATGGACCCATCGATTACATGCGATGGAGTCCCAATTAGGGCGTATCCAGCACTTGGGGGTTAGCCTATGGATCCACTCCGAAGATTCGCGTGAACTCGTCAGTGGCATGATGCAATTGTTGGGCAACAGCAGGACGGCGCGCGGTTTGTTTGTCGATGCTTCCAATGCATCACTCTCACCTGCAATTGAAGAAATGGCGCAAGTAACCCTAACGACGGTAGAGACCGAGCCTGAGCCCGTGATTCTGCCATTTGTGCGTCGGGCTGGCTAAGCCCGTCGAATCGTTTCAGCGTCTCGGCTCCATTTTTCCGGTGTTACATGCATCCTTAGTGCTTAATTGAAACAGGGGAAGGAAGTTTCGGCATTGACCCCCCAAGGGGCTTCTAGGATACTTCCCCACCGGGATTCCTCACCTATTTGTCTCAATAACACCGTAAAACGCAAGGTGTTTTGAATGGGTTAGGCTATCAGATTCTTGGATTGGCTCTTACCGTACTGGTTTCCTTTCGATGCATTCGGTTTTTGGTTCGGGCGGCTTCGGTGATCTTCCGGAACGCCTCCATTTGGCACCTTCGGACGCTCTCGCGGGAGTAAGCGGGACTGATTTGCCATCCGTTTGTCTTGAGATGGGAAAACGTGCGAAAAGAGCGGCTTTGGATTTGCAGGATCTGTCGACGAGGGTCAAGAATCTGTGGCTCATCGCTTCGGCACAAGCAATTCGGCTTGCGGTCGATGAGATTCTGTCGGCGAATGCGAAAGATGTAGCTCAGGCACCTGCATACGGTCTGACGCCTGCTGCGACCGATCGATTAATTCTTGACGCAAAGCGGATCGAAGGGATCTGTCGCGGACTCGAGGAACTTGCTGGATTGGCAGATCCGGTGGGAGAGATTGTCAGTGGATCAAGACGACCGAACGGGTTAGAAATCCAAAAAGTTCGGGTGCCCATTGGGGTGTTATTGTTTCTCTATGAATCGCGTCCGAATGTGACCGTGGATGCCGCTGCGATCGCGATTAAAAGTGGTAATGCAATCATTCTGCGTGGTGGCAAGGAAGCTTTTCATAGTTCCAGGGCCTTGATCGATATTATGGTCCGAGAAGCACTGCGGCTTGGGATCCCCGAACATGCGGTCCAATTGGTGCCAACCGTTGATCGTGCAGCTGTTGGCGAGTTGCTCAAGTTATCGAAGTGGATTGACTTGGTCATCCCGCGTGGTGGCGAGTCGTTGGTACGAAGAGTGGTCGAAGAAGCCACGATGCCTGTTCTCAAGCATTTTGACGGAAATTGCCACGTCTACATCGACCGGTGCGCAGATCTAGAAAAAGGGCTTCGAATTGTCGTGAACTCCAAGACCCAGCGTATGGGGGTCTGTAATGCTGCGGAATCTCTCATTGTGCATCAGGATGTCGCAAGGGTTTTCCTTCCGAAGCTCGTTGCCGCGTTACGTGACTTTGCCGTCGAGTTACGAGGGGATGCTGCGGCAAGAGAGATTCTTCCGGGTGCGACACCCGCAACCGAGGACGATTGGGGCCGAGAGTACCTTGGGCCAATTTTAAGCGTTCGAATTGTCGCAACGCTCGATGAAGCGATCGAGCACATCAATACATACGGATCGAAGCATACCGATGCAATTGTCACCGAGGACATCGCAACGGCGCGCCGCTTCACTTCGAAAGTGGACTCGGCTGCCGTGATGGTAAACGCTTCAACCCGTTTTAATGACGGTGGCGAATTAGGGTTGGGAGCGGAAATTGGGATTAGTACGGACAAGCTCCACGCACGTGGACCTTGTGGTTTGACGGAATTGACCACGACGAAATACATCGTCTATGGTGATGGACATGTTCGTGAAGGATGATGCGCTCAACGATTAGCGCGGAATGGAGTCCGTGAT
>JBIJCS010000516.1:0-3589 GCA_044344575.1 Pirellula sp.
GAAAGCTTTTAGGACTCGCATGGCGATACGAGCGAGGTCTTCGAGGTTTTCGTTTGTGCTCGTTTCGAATTGGCTCTGGTGACGTTTTGGAACAATTGAGACGCTGTAGGGTAATCGAGAAGCGAATGGGCACAGGGCGACATAGTGATCGTTTTGGGCGACGATGCGTTCGGTCGATTGCAATTCTTGTTCGAGGACATCGCACACATAGCAGCGGCGATGCTCATCCATATACTGCTGCATTCGCTTTTGTACTTTGAATACATCGCTTGGTAAGAAATCGGTACAGATCAGCTGGCTATGGGAGTGGATGAGGGATGCACCGGCATCGAGACCATAGTTCTTGAATACCACGCCATAACGCATGGTGCCGAGTTTTCGCCAAGCGAGCAGACGCTCGCGGTACGCTTGGAAGACCACGGCGAGATGATCGATGGGCAACGATGTAATCGAACTGACGTGATTGGGGGATTCGATAAAGACTTCGTGTGCACCGCTGGTGAAGCGTTTCAAGAAGAGGTTTTCGGGGGAGTGCCCTGAGGGGCTGTGGTTGATCGGAGCTGGATCGACGAGGCACGAGGCATACAAAAGCGACACAGAGGGATGGCTATGGGACACGGCTGGGAATTTATTCGGAACGACTCGGACTAGCCATTCATTTTGGTTTGGATTCGAACCTGGTTTGTTGATGACCAGCGTCGGTTCAGGTGTTTGCGTCTCCGAGCCTTTGCAGAACGGGCAACTCGTGGCGATCGTGTTTGGCGGAACTGCCGGTGAGGCAGAGAAATCATCGGGGCGGGCCAGTCGATTGGGGGCGAAGATTACCCAACGGTCGCTCAGCCAGTCATATCGCATTTCGTTCATCGAAAAGCCGCTCCTTGAGTCTGCCGTTTCTCTTGAGAGAACGGTAAGCACCATCAACTAATCTGGCAGCGAGGGGCGGAAGAGGAGCGCCGACGGCCCGCGTCTAGCTTGGTTGGACGAGACCCATATTCTACAGTCGACCTTCGGTGGCTGCAAACTCGCGAGCTCGGCCGTAGACGTCGAGCATGTCATGGGCGCTGCGAGCCCATGACCAATCCTGACGCATCCCGGTTTCGACGATTCTATCCCACGTTTCTTTGGATTCGTGGTAAGTGCCCAATGCGCGGAGGGTTGCTGCCGCAAGTGCTTCGGGGGTGTAGTCGCTGAAGGAGAAGCCGGTCGCGGATTGGTTTGCGATGTGGTGTTCGGTCGCATCGCAGATCGTATCGGCCAACCCACCTGTAGCACGAACTACCGGAACGGTGCCGTAGCGCAAGCTATAGAGTTGGTTCAAGCCGCACGGTTCGTAGTGGCTTGGCATGAGAAAAAGATCCGCACCGGCTTCGATCTGATGCGCTAGAGAATCAGAGAATCGGGATTGCAAGGCGACTCGATCGGGTCGACGTGCTGCAAGCTGTCTTAACGGTTCGCTGTAACGCTCTTCTCCGCTTCCCAAGATCACCCACTGTACGTCTTGGTGATCGACCCACCAGTAGAGCAATTGGATGATCAAGTCCCAACCTTTTTGTTCAGCGAATCGGCTGATGATTCCAATCAAGGGTACGTCGGTGCGGGTAGGTAAGTGGAGAGATTGCTGCAGATGCCACTTGCAAGCGGCTTTTCCGTCACGCCAATTCTCGACGTTGAATTTACGGTGGATGTGGTGATCGACGGAAGGATCCCATACGGAGTAATCGACCCCGTTGACGATCCCTACGAGTCGATCTGCTCGAGCGCGAAGGACTCCGTCGAGTCCGCAGCCTGAGGGATGGGTTTGAATTTCTTTTGCATAAGTTGGGCTTACCGTCGTCAGCATATCGGAGAAGACCAAGCCTGTTTTCAGGAGGTTTAGGTCGCCGAAGAATTCCATTTGTTGCCAATTGAAATAGCGGCTATCGAGTCCTGTGAGAACCATATCAGGCCCCCAAAATCGGCCTTGGTACGCCATGTTGTGAATGGTCATCACGGAGGCTGCGCGGTTGTACCAACTCCAGTTTTGTGTACGTGTGCGATGATAAGCAGGAATCAAGCCTGTTTGCCAATCGTGGCAGTGCAAAATATCGATAGGGATGCTTAGCCGTTCGATAGCCTCTGCGACTACGCGTGAAAAGAAACAAAATCGTCCGCAATTATCTCCAAATGGGCCATTCGCATCGCCGTAGAGTCCTTGGCGTTCGAAGAACATCGGTTGATCGACCAAGTAATAATCAACAGCTTGGCTTTTGATTCTAACGCGATGGATCCCAGCCGTTACCTGCATCCCAGCATGATTGATGGTGACTTCGAGAATATTGTCGGTGCGCTCAAGTGCATCGGGTTGAAAATTCGCGAGGACTTCTTTGGCGCACGAGTACGCGGGTAGAAACACCGAGCAATGGTGTCCTAGTTTGGTGAGTTCGGCAGGTAACGTGCCGACAACATCTGCTAGTCCACCGGTTTTGGCAAATGGAATCGCTTCCGATGTTGCCATCACAATATGCATAATTGTCCTCGGGGCAATCTTAGGTGCTCTACTGGTTCACGTGTACGGAGGCTTGACCATCCAAACTTAGGGTGGGTCGCGGAGAGTGAATGTCAACACCCAGTTCACTATTTTTCGTCAATTCTTGTGGAGTTTCGGTTCAGGGTAAGTTGACCTTGGTTGCGGCGCGCTCTACCCGTTATAATCCGAACCTCGTCTTGATCGAATCGAATGCATCTTCGTTTCGTCATTCACCAAGCATTCTCCTCATGATACCCAAGAGAACATCCCGTGCTTTCGATTCGACCAACCGTATCGCAACATGTCTTCAGTGTCTTTGGACGGTCGATTCACCCCGAGTTGGTGTATACGCTTCAGTCGCGAACGATTCAAAAAACACACTATCGAGCTCGTATCGATATCACAAGCGACGGACACTTGATCTCGTTCAGTGGAGCACGTGGGGGTACGTTGTCAGAAGTGGTAGGATCGATGCAACAAGCGTTGCCGCAGCAACGGAAGCTACTTTCATTACCTGTTCGCGGGAAGGCTTCCGATGAACTCGAAGGGAAGCGGGGATTGCGGTACCGATCAGAATTCGGCCTTGAGCAGTTTTCCGCAGAGATGTTCTGGATGCTACAAAATCAATTGCAGTCGTGCGTCTCTCCCGACGAAATGATCCACTCGTTCGATTCCAGTGGCCGGATGCCTTTTGGAGCAATCAGTTTCATCCATATCGAAACGCGAGAACGGCAGCTGTTGATCCAAGCGTTTCACACGTTTCCAGATGATTATTCGATCGTCAAATCGATGACGACTTTCTACGTCGAAAAAGACCAATAAATAGCCGCAGGCGCGAGCGCGTTACACGTTAAAAGGGTAGTGTGGGCATTCCTGCCCGCACTACACAACGCGCTTTTTTGCAGCGATGGTGAAGTTACTCGTGCATAGGGTAGTGTGGGCATTCCTGCCCGCACTACCCTATGTCCCCTTTGGTGCGACGTGTGTGAGTGCGGTTGGAGAGTGATTTCGACTTTACTGCCATCGGGTGAATCAGGTGTGCTGAGGCAGGTTCGCATGAAGACGTTGTGGTAGTGTGGGCAT
>JBIJCS010000081.1:0-12546 GCA_044344575.1 Pirellula sp.
TTTTGACCGAGTCCAGTTTCGAGCAGGGTTTTGGGGTTACGCAGGGGGGTGGGAGAACCCTCGGGAAACTTGGTCGGCATCTTGTCGCGATACCCACCCCCGTACAGACTTACCTTGATCCCTTAGTGGGTTCTTCTACCCTGATACTTCAATGTACCTTGACGGATGGTCAAACTGGGGAAGCTTTGCCATTTGATCCGCGCGAGCTAGTCAAGCGCGCCGTTGAGTCGGTGCGCAGTGTTGGACTTGCTGATGGCGTGTTCGTACAGCTTTCCGCTCCTTTTTCTTACTTGGACGAGCAGGATCTCAAGCCTGCGCATGGTGTCGATCGATGGTTAGGGGATGGCGTTCTCGATCGCCATGCCGAGAGCCGTTGTGAACTCGCGGAGTTATGCGTTGAGGCTGGCCTCGGACTAGAAAGACACTTTTTGGGGGACTTAGGAGTGTCGGAAATGCAGTTAGTGGCGAAACCTCTCCTAACGGCTTGTGACGACTTGATGGTGTTCCGGTCGCTTCTTGAAAAGCATTCGCTTAAGAAAGGACTCAAGCTTGATCCTGCCACCAGTTTCACCAGTAGCAACCTAATTTTTACGAAGAACTCAGAACCCATTGTCGGTGGAGTGTACGAGTTTGCTCTCAGCGAACTCGCTTGGTACGCCGCTGGGGGGGTAATCAAGCATCAACTCGCCTTGGCGGGGATCGCAAGAGCGACGATGTGGCAAGTGGGGGAAGGAGAATCCAAGGTGGGGATCGCCGAGTTTGGGGAACGGCTTGAGCGGTGTGCTGGTACGTTGACGGAGAACGATCCTGCGAGTCTGGTTTCTGTGCATTACGCCTCCCTAGACCCTCGGCAGAGAGCCTTGCAAGTGCGCGGGTTACCTTCAAATGGTTGTCCTTATACGCTGCTTTCTGCGATCCTGTTGGCGATGATTGATGGGATACTCAACAAGGTGGTTCCCGTGACGGTGGGCAACGCAGAGAGCTTGGATGTTTCAAAGGGGTTTAACAAAAATTCGTTAGCGGACTGCTTGCGAAAGGATTGTGAATTTTTGGCGTTTTGCGAGGTATTCCCTGACACCTTGGTTCAAGCCCTCGTAGAGAACTTATCGTGAAGAATCAGTCTTGTTTGGCTAGACTTTCCTCGTGTGAGCATTAAGGATTTATGTTGAAGAAATCATTGCCGGAATATACGAAACGACGTGAGCGCGTACTCAAGGAATTGCATAACCGTCAGTTGAGGAATTTGTTGATCACATCACCCTCTAATGTCACTTATCTGACCGGGTTTACGGGAGAGGATAGTTTTCTATACATTTCGAATGAAGAAGTGTTTTTGCTCAGTGATGGGAGATATGAGGAGCAGATCAAGTCCGAATGCAAAGGAATCGAGCTCATGTTACGCTCAAGCAGCATGACGATCATCGATGCTGCGGCACAGGAATTAGGGAAGCGTTCTGAGAGCACTTTGAATATTGAGTCAGCCACCACCAGTTTAGCGCAGTGGGAGCGATTGACTTCGTTAACCCCGACTAAGCAATGGCGAAGTTGTTCAGGGGTAGTAGAGAGGCTCCGAGAGATTAAGGACGCTTACGAGTTGGAATTGATTGAGCAATCGATTGCGATCGCTGAGCGTGCTTACAGAGCAACACGTGAGCTTTTGCATGATGATCTGACGGAGAAGCAGATCGCTTACGAAATCGAAGCCGGAATTCGGAGATTGGGTGGGGAGGGATCTGCATTCAAGACAATTGTAGGGGTCGGGGAGCGAAGTGCTCTTCCTCATGGCAGGCCATCGGAAAAGCGAGTTGGAGAGTCTTCGTTTGTGTTGATTGATTGGGGTGCAAAGTACAATCTGTACCTTAGTGATTTGACCCGCGTGGTACTTACGGGAAAGCCTCCAGCAAAACTCGAACGGATTTATCGATCTGTTTGGCGTGCCCAGCAAGCCGCAATTGAGATGATTCGTCCTGGGATTTCGATGAGCACTGTTGATCTAACAGCGAGAAAGGTTTTAGCAGATGCTGGCCTGGAGAAACGTTTCACCCATGGGTTGGGGCATTCCTTCGGATTAGAGATTCACGAGACGGTTCGTTTGGGGAAGGGGCAAGACCGTCCTCTTGAAGCTGGTATGGTCGTCACGGTTGAACCGGGTGTCTATTTTCCCGGCTTTGGTGGAGTGCGCATCGAAGATGATATCTTGGTTACCGAGGATGGTAACAGAGTTTTGACTTCGGTACCAAAGAACTGGGAAGAGATACGCCGCTGATGTGTTGAGGTTTTGAACGATAGTTCCTCAAGCAGCATAGAAAGCTTGCGAGCGATGAGTTTTCGAAGATTGGATATCCCATTCCTCCGAGGGATCGTTTTTTCTTATTTCCTTGTTTTTCTTGGGATAAGCTGCGTACGTGTGGTTGTCGCCCAAGATTGGTTGGTAGACCCAAACCCATACCGAGCGCAATCCAGTGTGGTCGGGAACGGCAAGCAGCTTTTGATAAGCAACGGGCTAATCGAACGGCGGTTTTTGTTAGGTCCCAATGCAGCGACTGTTGGCTTCCGAAATTTGTCAAACGGTGAAACGATTCTTCGAGGAATTAAACCAGAAGCGACCGTTACGATCGATGGTGTCGAGTACGCGATTGGTGGCTTGCGCGGACAAGAGAACTATGCGTTTCTTGATCCCGCCATTTTTCCTGAGTTGCGTACAGACCCACAAGCGTTTCAGTTTCAAGGGTACGAGATACGGCAGTCTCTACAGGAGAGATTTCCATGGCGACGTGTGCGGCATCATGCTCCTGACGCGGCTTGGCCTCCGAAGGGACTTGAATTGGTGTTACGTTATTCGATGCCAAGTGCGTCATGGAAGGGGGCGAGCGCATCGCGGGAGGGAAGGGTCCTGCTGTTGGAGGATCAGTTGCGAACAAGAGAACCGAGTTGGAGCTGGTTGGTCGCCGATGGCAAATCGAATAGTGCGAAGGAAACTTCTCCAAAGGTATTTACGGTAGGGGAAGCGGTAATCGTTGGAGAACTTCAAGAAGCGGTAGCGAATCCAAAGGGGATTATTTTTAATGGTCTTCCTGGGCAAGGGAGTTTATTAGAGCGAGTCTTGCCCGAAAACACATCGTGTGTGGAAGTGGTGATTGCACCGGGAACGGATCAAGACACGAGTTGGGGGCCTGGGTTAGCGTTAGTTTGGGAAGATGGAATCCTGGAGGTAAATCTTCGTCCAGGTGATCGTGGAGAGCATGGCCATTTCGAGTTGCGAAATCGAGGCAGCGAACAATTGGCGAGGGTGGAAAAGTTTGCTCAAAGCGATCGAGGATTGGATGCCAATCGTCGTTATTCACTGCGGGCTAGATGGCAGAATGGTGAGATGCGATGGGATGTAGCTGATGTAACTGGTCTCTCTGAAAGTTCGGCGCGCGAGTATCACAAGCTCTTTGACGTTGCTTGGAATGGAAGGGCACCGTTAGCGGTACGACTGGGCAAGTCAGATCGACAGGGAAACGCGACCAACGCGGTCGCTCCAAGTGGAGTCAAGCTTGAGGCCCTAAAAAGCACCTACTGCGTATTCTCAGATTTTGTTGCATTGGGGCCTTGGGACGAACAGCTGATCGAAAAAGCAAAGGTCCCATCGATTCAAGCGAATGTGCATTATGAATTTTACGATGGGTTACCAGCGTACTGCAAATGGATCGAGGTTGTGAATCCAACCGACAATGAATTGGTGTTAGATCAATACTGTAGCGATCTTCTCGCGGCGGTCGAGCACACTTCGGAAGTTGATACGTTGACCATTGGATTAACTCCACCAAATCTACATATCGAAACAGAGATGGCTTTTGGTGGAATGACGAGTCAGGGGGCGAACAGAAGGTCTTATCGTTGGGTAGAGGATCCGCAGTATCACACTCAGGTTAATTACGAGAGAAAGACACCATGTTTGTTGAAGGTGGGTCCTGAATTGGGACCGAGTCAACGCATACTGCCAGGAAAGACTTGGACGTCAGCTCGAGGATGGGTTCTATCTCACGACAATTACGATCGGGAGCGATCTGGGTTAGCAGTGCGAAAATTGATGCGATGCATAGCTCCTTGGATCACAGAGAATCCTTTGATGATGCATTTAACTGCATCGGACGAAGGTTCCGTAATGCGAGCGATAGAGCAGTGCGACGCTGTTGGCTTTGAAATGCTCATTTTGAGTTTTGGCAGCGGATTCAATCTTGAAAGTGTGGATCCAGCTGTGCTTGAGAAGGCGAGGCGTTATTCAAATGCAGCGAAGGCCAAGGGGATCGAGATTGGTAGCTATTCTCTGTTGGCTTCTCGTTCGGTATCCAAGAAGGACGATGTCGTGATGCGGGATGGTGAAAAGCCAGCGTTTGGAAACTCACCTTGTTTGGAGAGTGCTTGGGGAAATCGTTATTTCGGTCAGTTATATGATTTTCACCGTGCGAGCGGTTTTACACTGCTCGAACATGATGGATCTTATCCTGGTGATTCTTGTGCAAGCGAGACGCATCCCGGGCACCGCGGATATGAAGATTCACGATGGAATCAATGGGAGGCGATCTCTGAATTTTATCGATGGTGTCGGTCAGAGGGCTTGTTCTTGAACGTACCGGATCATTATTTCTTGGTCGGTTCCAACAAGACAGGGATGGGATATCGAGAAGTGAATTGGTCGTTACCGAGAGAACAACAGCTTATCCATACTCGGCAGAACATCTATGATGGAACTTGGCAGAAAACACCGAGTATGGGTTGGATGTTTGTCCCATTGACGGAATACCATGGAGGGGGGCCGAAGGCGACGATTGAACCGCTCGATCAAAACATTTCGCATTATCAGAGCATGTTGCAGTCCAATTTGGGGTTGGGTGTGCAAGCGTGTTATCGAGGGCCGAGGCTTTACGACACCGATAAGGTTCAAGCGATGGTAAGAGGTGAGGTGGAGTGGTACAAGAAATATAGGGACATTCTTGAGAGTGACATCATTCATGGACGGCGGCCCGACGCGATGCACCTTGACTGGTACTTGCACGTGAATCCTTCGTTACCCATTCAGGGAATGTTGGTCGTGTTCAATCCAACAACCGAGCCTTTGCGAGAGAAACTTCAGATTCCAATGCACTACACGGGCTTGCGCGACAAGGCTCGGATTTGGGATAGTCGGCGAATTTTGGATCGTGGGGAGAGTACCCGTATGAGCGACGAGAATCAATCAAGCGATCAACGGGAAGGGGTTTTGGGAGAAGTCCGAGCAATAACACCGCAAGAAACGATGGAATTTGAAGTCATCGTCCCAGGACAGTCGATGCGATCGTTTGCGATTGAAAAATGGACCTCGCCTTTGGGACCCGATCCGCGATAGAATAACAAACCTGTATAGATTAGACTGTGAGTGGCTTGGGTAAAATCCTCGCCGTCCCGCCGGGACGTTTTAGAACGTCCCTCCCCCCTGCCCTACCCCGACCGCAATCGAGTGTCACCATTTCGAGGGTTACGCATGAATCGAAATTCAACTAATTCCGTACGCTTCAGAATTTTCTCCACCGATCAGGAAAGGAAACCAGCGACGATGGCTTGGCGAATGAAAACCGTTTTTGGGCTTACCCAAGTGGTTGCATCGACACTGGTGCTCACTGCAGGAGCAGCGTTGCGCGCGGAGGATGGGTTAACTTACAACCGTGATGTACGGCCGATCCTGTCGGATAAATGTTTTGCTTGCCATGGTTTTGACGAAAAAACCCGGGAAGCGGGGCTTCGTCTTGATACTGCCGAAGGGGCTTATTCTGATCGGGACGGTACGAAAGCAATCGTTCCAGGCAAGCCTGAGGAGAGTTTGTTAGTCAAGCGTATTGAGTCAACGGATCCATCGGACAAGATGCCTCCACCGGATAGTCACAAGGAGTTGACCGCTTCGGAAGTGGAGGTTCTTGTACGTTGGATCCGAGAGGGAGCGGTTTACCAGAAGCATTGGGCGTTTGAACCGCCTGTTAGCACACCTGTGCCAACCCAAGTAGTCGGTGGGCGGAACACAGTCGATGCGTTTATAGGTAATTCATTAGCCACGCGTGGTTGGAATTTTTCCCCTGAAGCCAATAAGACAACTTTGATTCGTCGCGTTGCGTTTACCTTGACCGGTTTGCCACCGACGACGGAAGAGGTAGACCTATATTTAGCTGACGAGTCAGCCGATGCTTACGACAAGATGGTGGATCGCTACTTGCAGTCAACGCACTATGGTGAGGAGATGGCAAGGCATTGGCTAGACATTGCAAGGTATGCGGATACGCATGGATTGCATTTGGACAATGAGCGACAGATGTGGGCTTATCGGGATTGGGTCGTGAAAGCCTTCAATCGGAACTTGCCGTTTGACCAGTTCACCATCGAGCAGCTTGCTGGGGATTTGCTACCTAATCCCACCTTGGATCAGTTGATTGCGACTGGTTTTAATCGCTGTAATGTCACAACGAGTGAAGGGGGATCGATCGATTCAGAGTTTTACTACCGCTATGCGGTTGACCGCACGAGTACGATGGCGTCGACTTGGTTGGCCCTGACAGCTGGTTGCGCCGTGTGTCACGATCACAAATTCGATCCGATTTCTGCGAAAGAATTCTACTCGATGTATGCATTTTTTAACGCATCAGCAGATCCGGCGATGGACGGAAATGCGTTGTTGACGAATCCGGTACTCAAGTTGGAGACGGAGGAAGACAAAGCGAAGTTGGCCGATTACGACCGTCGCATTGCAGATTCACAGAAGGCACTTCAAGAAGCTGTCGCCAAGATTGTTTACAACGATCCTGCACTGATTGAGCCTAAGCCGGAGCCGTCCACCACGGAAGTGGTTTGGATGGAGGATGACTATCCCAATGGTGGGAATGTCGCGGGGTCGCCCGGGCACCCTACTGAGTTCATCACCGCGGAGGGTGGAGGCCAGGTTTACAGTGGAAAGCGAGCATTGAAGCGATCTCACGACGGGCTTTCGCAAGACGTATGGGACAATTCGAAGGTTCCTGTGGTGATTCCTGCGCAGGCAAAGTTATTTGCTTACGTCTACATCGATCCCTCAAATCCGCCGAAGTCGGTCATGCTACAGTATCACCGCAACGGGTGGTTGCATCGAGCCGTATGGGGTGATTACGACATTATTCCTTGGGGTACGCCCAACACCCCGGAACGGGTGCACATGGGTGCATTACCAGCATCCGGTGAGTGGGTGCGGTTGGAGGTTCCGGCAGAGAAGGTCGGATTGAATGCTGGGGATAGCTTGACAGGATTTGCAACCACACAGCATGCCGGAACAGTTTATTGGGACAAGATTGGGGTGGTGGGAACCAGTGATCCGGCGAGTGATCCCCAGCGGTCTTTCTTGGTTTGGTGGGGTGCTGCGAAAGGAAAAGATACTCCTGGTTTACCTGCCGACTTGAATGCGATCGTCAAGGGAGGACCTGATAGCAAGCCAGCAGTGGACCAAGTTGCGAAATTGAAGTCCTACTATATCGAAAGAATTTGCGTAGAGACGAAGGGGCAATTGACGGAGTCGATTGCGGTTGTGGATCGACTGCGTGGAGAACGCGATAACTTTTTCAACTCTATCCCCAGCACGTTCATCTATAAGGACAATCCAACACCGCGCGAGAGCTTTGTCATGCTGCGAGGACAATACAATCAACCTGGAGACAAGGTGCAACCCGACGTACCGGCGGTGCTACCGTCGATTGCAAAACCTCAGGATCGAGCTTTGAATAGGCTGGATTTGGCAAAATGGTTGGTCTCGCCGCGTCATCCCTTGACGTCTAGGGTTGCCGTCAATCGATTTTGGCAACAAGTATTTGGAACAGGTTTGGTAAAAAGCAGTGCGGATTTCGGAACACAGGGTGAGGTTCCTTCGCATCCCGAGTTGCTAGACTGGCTATCCATACGATTTGAAGATAGTGGTTGGGACATCAAGGGATTGATGCGACTGATGTTGACTTCTGCGGCATTCAAGCAAAGTTCTAGGATTCCTGCTGAGATGCTTGAACAAGACCCAGAAAACCGTTTGTTAGGGCGAGGGCCGCGTCTACGCCTGGATGCAGAACAGATACGAGACAATGCGTTATTCGTCGGTGGTTTAATTGATTTGACCCAAGGTGGTAAGGGGGTCAAACCGTACCAGCCAGTCAACATTTGGGAACCGGTTGGGTTCGCAGGATCGAATACGCGATTTTATCAACAGGATAAGGGGTCGGCACTTTACCGCCGAAGCCTCTACACCTTTTATAAGCGTACAGCACCACCACCTTTTATGGTGAACTTTGATGCCCCGAATCGAGAACAATCTTGCATGCGTCGGGAACGTAGCAATACGCCATTACAGGCATTGCAGTTGCTCAATGACGTTCAGCATGTTGAAGCGGCGCGAGGCTTGGCACAACGACTACTGAGCGAAGCACCAGCAGATGTAGCGTCTCGTATTAACTACTTGTTTAAAACCGTTTTATCCAGAAATCCTACGGACGCTGAAAGAGAGTTGCTCGTCGCGCAAATTGCCAAGCACATAGAGCGTTACCAAGCGAGTCCGCAGGATGCTCAGCAATTAACGCAATTGGGAGAGACGAAGCCGCCGAGTGCCTTTGCCGCACAGGAGTTGGCGGCTTATACGCTGCTGGCAAGCACCGTTTTGAACATGGATGAAACACTAAACCGAAACTGATTCTAGTTCTTTAGTGGATCGTAGAACCGAACAACCCAAACGACCTTCAGTCAAAGACAGGTAAGCTGAGATGATGAACGATTTACATGACCTGCAAATGCGACTCAATCGCCGCAATTTTTTCGGAAGTAACGGATTGCGGTTTGGCGGACTGGCTGCTGGATTGTTAGCGAACCAAAGTTCCTTCGGTCACTTGTTGGCGGAAGAAGGAAGTGGGCCAGGAGGAGTAGCGAAGGTTCATCCACCAATGGCTGGGATGCCTCATTTTCCTCCCAAGGCTAAATCCATCATCTACCTACATATGAATGGTGGCCCTTCTCAGATCGACACGTGGGATTACAAGCCAGTATTGCAAGAGTACTATGACAAGGACTTGCCTCCTAGTGTCCAAGGCGGACAGCGATTGTCGACGATGACAAGCGGGCAATCACGGTTTCCGGTAGCACCTTCAAAGTTCAAGTACGAGCAGAAGGGGCAGTGCGGCATGTGGGCGAATGTTGAACTGTTTCCCTTTATGAGCGAAATGGTAGACGACATCGCGTTGATTCGTTCGGTGAATACCAACGCGATCAATCATGATCCTGCTTGTACATTCGTAATGACCGGTTCAGAAGTGCCAGGGAAAGCGAGTATCGGCTCGTGGTTGGCTTATGGATTAGGAAGTGAGAACAATGATCTGCCCGCATTTGTGGTTTTCACGCCAAAGTTCCCCGAGGACAGCAACGGCCAAGCATTGTTTAGTCGGATGTGGGCAAGTGGATTTTTGCCAACACGATTCAATGGGGTGGCATTACGAGGGAGCGGAGATCCGGTTTTATATCTTCCGAATCCCGCTGGCGTTTCTCGCGATGATCGACGTTTGATGTTGGATACGTTGCAAGCGTTGAATCGTGGTGCGCAGAGTGAATTTGGCGATCCAGAAACGTCTACTCGTATATCTCAATATGAAATGGCATTTCGGATGCAGTCGAGTGTTCCGGATTTGACAAATATTGAAACGGAGACGCAAGAGACATTGGACATGTATGGTCCAGCGGTACGCGACCCAGGTTCTTTTGCGCATAGTGCTTTGCTTGCGCGACGTTTGGTTGAGAGGGGTGTAAGAGTCGTGCAGTTGTTGCATCGGGGGTGGGATCAACACGGTGATTTACCTCGGCAAATTGGCAATCAGTGCAAGCAGACCGATCAACCCATCGCTGCTCTCCTCAAGGATTTAAAACGACGTGGGATGTTGAAGGATACCTTAGTTGTATGGGGGGGAGAGTTCGGTCGAACGGTGTATAGCCAGGGTGGGTTGTCCAAGGACAATTATGGGCGGGATCATCATCCAAGAAACTTCTGCATGTGGCTGGCTGGCGGTGGGATTAAGGGGGGGGTAACACATGGAGAAACCGATGACTTCAGTTACAACATTGTGAAAGACCCGGTGAACATCAACGATGTCAATGCAACGATTTTGCATTGTATGGGGGTCGACCATGAGCGATTCACCTACAAGTTTCAGGGCTTGGATCAACGATTGACGGGGGTGGAGAAGCAGAAAGTCGTCACCGAGATTCTCGCTTAGGCTTTTGGATCGGACCAATGAGCCGATAATCGCGCGCTGCGAGTGCTCATTTCGTTTAGCAGTCAGCCGTAGGCGTACCAGGATGGAATTTCCCGTCTCACGCCAAGAGGCAAAGACGTAAATGGGATTGCAAAAAATACGCAGGCAATGGTTTGATGGGATGATTGTGGGATAGAGTCGAGCACCAAAACGAAAACTCCTGGCGTTAATGAGCAATATGCACCGCTGCTAGGCACTTGGTTACAGAAATGTTATGTTTTTCACAGTGCCCGATTGTAGCAGTCTACCCTCCAGTCATTGCAGTAAAGAATCTCATGCCCTAAAATCATCGCTTGGTAATGAGTTGCTGTAGCGCCCAACTATAGAAGTCTCACCGCGTCCTAACGTTGATCACCAGTACCTTTCGTGAACTCTCTCATGGAATACGGTCGACAAAGAAGCTTCGTTTTAAATTTGAGAAACCCTTCTTGGGGGTTCGTGTGGTTGCTCATCTCTCTTGCAGGTTGTTCTAATGAGTCGATGGGACCGGTTGTGACTTACCACGGGAATTACCCTGAGCGACGTCCCAATAGCTTTCCGAACGGAAATCCGGAAGCTACGAAGGGGGTAACGCTCACGGTTGAATCAAATAGAATTCTCCGGGAAGCTTCTGAAGACTCATCACGACGGATCATTCCTACGGGCTCGACTGCCAGCAAACGCACGCGTTTAGTGGATCATACGGATGGACTGAATGAAACGGTGTGGTTCGGATCGGTTCCAGATCACCTTGCGGTGCCATGGACTAAACCGCAAGATCTTGTGTTTGATAGAACCTTTCCTTCTGATGGTAATACTTTTACAGATGGTTACTTTTGTTTTGCGAATGGATCGGCGCATTGGCTACCGGTTCGCGAGGGAATGAATCGAGATGCGTTCCGAGCATTATTCACCATCGCAGGAAATGATCGTAATGCATTGAATCGGCTGTACCCGAACGGTAAACCTAAAACATCATCTCAGAATCTTAGGGGCGAATCGCTTGGGATGGCGAATAACAAAGAGCTGGCAACCGCGATGATGAATTACACGGTAGCGACACGTCGATTGCCACCGGCTGAATGGTATGGTCCTGATGGAAAGCCTTGGGTGTCTTGGCGTGTCTTGCTGTTGCCATTTATCGCGGGTCACGAGGAGCTTTCTAAGCATTACGATTTCAGTGTCCCTTGGGATCATCCAAACAACGCTTATGTGCTTGAAAATATGCCTTCCGTTTTTCGTGATCCGATCGCCCCACACCCTGATAAAACCAAAACCAAGATCTTGCTGATGACTGGTGAGGGAACGGCTTTCCCGCTCGAGTAGAACGAATTCCGAAGCAAATGGCTTTGTAAGAAGCGGTCTAATCCCGCCGCATTCTGGCACCTAAAAAGACGAGTGGATTGAACCGATCGATCGGTTCATGGCAGACCCAGGCTATAGCTCGCAAGACGACGATACGAAAGATTGGGTCGTCAAAAGTCCAGCTATAGTGTCCGGGAATACTCACAAAAACGCGTCCATTCTGTTTCTCGTACGTCCACAATTGCGGTGTTTGCATACCGTCTTCTTCACTTGTGGCGAGTAATCCTATTTGAGAAACGTCGCCGGTTAACAACCAATAGCTCTCATCAAGTAAATCGAGTGTTGGAACGTTTCGCATGATAGGATGGCTTGGATCTTCATTTTTTAGCAACAATGGGCCGTGTCGATATTTGATTTTTCCACCCCAGGATGCAAGTCCAATTCTCTTGGAGAAACCAGCGACTTGATCGCTACCGTTAACGGCCCAATGCAAGTAGATTGCACCACCGCCACGAGCGAAGTACGAGTCCATTTGTTTCTGCCGTAAGTCGTCCCAGCTTCCTTTTTGGAAGAACATCAAAACGTCCGCCTTTGCGAGTTGTTCTTCATTTGGAAACTCCCATGCAGAGTCTACGGTTAGATCATCTGCAGCGGTCAATAGTTGCCCCCATTGCAGTAACCACGCGGGGTAATCGTGTTCGCTTGGACCATGGTCTTTCGGCCCAGCTACCAAGACAATGTTTAAGGATCGCGTTGGTGATATCGTCGTGTCGGAACCTTCGAGTACTTTTGCAACTTCCTGGAATGTCCTCATCGTTGGCGCTGAGATTGGACCGGACAATGGCATCGAGGGGGCAGGTTTCATCAAGTAGGTAAGCAGATCTTTGATTTGATTTTGGTCAAGCTTTTCGAGAAGTCCGTCGGGCATGACTGAAAGCTTCGACGGGAG
>JBIJCS010000517.1:0-3577 GCA_044344575.1 Pirellula sp.
AGACTTCGTCGTAGCGTAGGTCGAGAGATGGAATCCGTTGCGTAGGGAGCTTGGACGATACAAGTCGATGTATTGGGCGTTTGCCCCTTGTCTGAGCTCTTACCGTGCCCTTTGAGGACATGGAATCGTTCCGGAGCGATGTTGCTACCGACAAGTCCGATCAATCCTGCAGAGACGATCAGGATTGGAAATGGGATATCTAAGAAGAATATTGCGATGAAGGAGGCGATGGCCAAGGTGATCATCGTCCTGTTCTTCAGTACCCGTTTTCCAATTCGAAGCACTGCTTCCATGACGATTGCCATGACGGCAGGTTTGAGTCCGAAGAACAACGCTTGGACAATACTTGATTCTCCATAGCAAGCGTAGAGGATGCTCAGTGCGAGAATAGCAGCGAACCCTGGAAGCACAAATAAGATTCCAGCCATCAAGCCGCCGAGCGAGCGGTGCATGAGCCATCCGATGTAGGTTGCAAGCTGTTGGGCTTCTGGTCCAGGAAGAAGCATGCAGTAGTTCAGAGCGTGCAAGAATCGTTCTTCGCTAATCCACTTTTTCTCATCGACAATAATGCGGTGCATGACAGCGATTTGGCCGGCTGGTCCTCCAAAGCTTAAGGCGGCTACACGGCACCAAGTCCAGAACGATTCGCTTAGCGCAACCTGCGAGGGGGCTTGAGTTATCGTTGGTGTTTGGTCATGCATGGGGTTGAGTTGGCTGCTGCGTTGTTGAGCCGGAAATCGCGAGCTTAGGCAAACGAGAGTCGCGGGGCGGTCGTTTTGGTGGTGTCGCGATCGAGCTCGATGTTATAGCAGAAGTTGGTTGTGCACTGGTTCGAAGTTGCGACCTTTAGCTTCATCTAAGCGAACCGGCAACACAGACAATTTACGCTATACTGGGGACGTGTGAGACGTTATCGACGAGAGTTGTAGGTAGTGAGTTCGTTTCACACGGGGCGATTGATTCGCATGATGAAATCTTGAATTGAGGTGCAACGGTGTCGAGAAAAACCGGCTGGATAAAGAACTATATCTTTGCGATGTTGGCGGTTAGTGGTTTTGGAACGATCGGAGCGGAGGAGCCGATCAAGGGAGAGATGGCGGGATATTTGTTGGTGCCGCATACCAAGGTCGCCGATGAGTTCAATGCTGGTTTCTCGATGTATGTGGCCGCTTGGCCTTTGCTGGAGAATTACCCTGGTTCACAATTTCAGAGTGGCCTGTTTGGAACTTGGATGTTCGGACAGTTTCCTGGTCCAGCGCCAAAGAATCACTATTCAGACATTGAGGGTGGATTGGGATGGTGGCGAGACACGCGATTTGCGACGGAGACCCCGAAGTTCATCATGGGTGGGGTCGCTTTGAATTTCCGTTCGTGGGCGAACGGACCTGGGGCAGGTAAGGGTAGGAACTGGGATAAGCCTTCGGGGCATTATGCGATTGCACAACTGAGTCCGTCGATCTTGTGGCCTCCGGACGGTTTGAATCTCAAGCAGGGGACATGTGGTGAGCTATTTGGCTATGGGTATCTGCCCTTGCCGTTGACCGATGCAAAAGGAACGACCGAAGGTAAGGAGGTTGCGACGGGGAATCAATGTTGGACATTGTTTCTCAACAGTGGGAATTTTAAGGGCCCGGTGACATTCTTCTTGCCCTATTTCTGGTCGCAAGCGGCGGCGGAGAATCCTGAGTTAGCGGGGATGTTTCTTGATACTTTGCCTTCGAATCCGAATAAAGCGATTCAGATGGAAACGCAGCACATTCCGGCTTATTTGTCGAAGGATGCTGCAGGTGTTTCTTACGCTCGCGTTGCACCGACTTGGTTTCCCCATGGTGGGGGGGCTGAAGGGCAGGATGCGGTATTGATTCATCGAGTCACGGCGTATGGGCGTCGTGCGTTATGGGATTCGGTACAAGCTTGGTTTGCTGGGGGGCCGGAGGCGAGTGGCATGATTGATCCAACGGCTTCTGCGATCCATCGATTTGACGGTAAAGGTGGAGCGACATGGCGGATCTATTTGCCGGAGACCAAGCGAGAGGACAAGATTCCGATTGGTTGGTCCGCGTTTGCAAATCCGACGGCGATTGATGAATTCACGTATGGGTATCGATGGAGTGAGGAGTTTGTGAAGCGATCGGTTGAGGGTGCTCAGAAGCATGTGACGTTGCCGGAGTATTATCGATTGGAGGATCGTCAGGTTGGAGAGAAGAAGGTAAGTCAGTGGGTGGCTATCGATTCAGGTGAGATTCCTTTGGATACGAAGTTACGGGAGGTAGAATTTCCACGTATTCGCAATCAGAATCAGGGGGCTTATGTTACACCAGAGGAACCGCAGAGTAGTTGGAAGAAGCCGGGACCTGCGGCTGGGCCATTTGAGGTCACTTTGGGGGATGGCAGCACGGTGACCTATTACTGGTATCGATTTTGCGAACAGCCTGCACTCCTCAATGCGGACTTGACGGATGCGGAGCGGGAGATGGTGCAGCAGCGGGTAGAAAAGTTGCATCGGGTATGGACGAAAGAAAGGGAGTATTTACCACCTCCGAGTCGTGGGGAGTTGGCAGACATTGATCCTGCTTTGTTGGTAGTTCCTCCGAAGGGGTTCGAGATTGGGTATGTGCCGATAGTGACGCGTCAGGAGAAGAGGGGGAACCAGTAGCGGTTAGTCGCAACAAAAGAGCGTGTGAGATGGGGCACGCCAAGAGGTAAAGACTCAAGGATGACCGCAAAACCCATCATGGTGCATGTCCGCTTTTGTCTTGGTTGCGTGATAGAGTAAACGAAATCGCGGTACGCCTCCGGCTGATTGCTAAACGAAAATTTAGCGCAGTGGTATGTTCCGCGGTCCATTGCTTCAACCGTACGCATTGAATATGGGTTGCTTGGTGGATCGTGCGTAGCAAATGATTGTTTAGGTGCGGACCGATGCACATACCCTACGTCTACGTCGCCTCGCTGCTTGTAGTGCGGGGGGTTACGCGAGGGAGCGAAGGGCGCGCGGGAGAGGGAACTGGACGTCTTCGCGTCGGACTTCGCGTAGTTCGACAGTCGCGTTGAAGTGTTCTTGCAGCCAAGTGATGGTGCTTTGGACGACTTCTTCGGGTGCGCTTGCCCCTGCGGTGATCAGAACAACATCGTCGGGTGCGAACCAATCGATTTGAAGATCTTGTGGGCCATCGATGAGGTAGGAGGGTTTACCGCGTTCGGAAGCGAGTTCTTTGAGTCTCAGTGAGTTGCTGCTGTTTTGGGAGCCGAGCACGAGGACTTTGGTGGCATCTTCGGAGATCAACCGTACGGCCTCTTGTCTGTTTTGCGTAGCGTAGCAGATGTCTTCTTTGGGAGGGCCTACGATCCACGGGAACTTGGATTTCAGTCGCTCGATAATACGAGTCGCGTCGTCGACGCTTAGGGTGGTTTGGGTGAGGTAGGCGAGTTTTGTCCCTTCGGGGAAAGTCAACGCATCGACTTCTTCGTTATCTTCGACGAGGTGAATTGCTTCGGGAGCTTCGCCCATGGTGCCGATGACTTCGTCGTGTCCTTCGTGGCCGATGAGGATAATCGTGTATCCTTCTTTCGCGAA
>JBIJCS010000518.1:0-3545 GCA_044344575.1 Pirellula sp.
TTCATCGATCAGACCTATTCCAAATTCTTGCAACTCGCAAGCGAATCTCGCAGCATTCCTGTCGACACGCTCAAGTCCCTTGCGGGAGGTCGTGTATGGTCGGGAGAACAGGCCAAGTCGAATCGCTTGATCGATCAACTTGGAGGACTCGATGATGCAATTGCTATGGTCGCGAAGGGATCCGGTTTGGAGAAAATCCGTGTTGTGCATCGCCCCGAGGCCTCAAGTGGATTAGACCTCGGCAAACTGCTCGGTGGTTCCGATGATGAAATCGATATCCAATCTGGCAGTGCTACAAGTCCTGAAAGCACCTTAGGTACTTTGCTCGAAACCAAAGTGCTTGAGTGTTTGCAATCCCGAGGCTTCCGAACCGAAGCCACACGCGCGCTGCTACGATCGGCCAACAGCAACGGATCTCAACCTCCCAAGGTTTGGGCGCTGTTGGGCGAACAAATGCGTATCGTGCAATAAAGCAACTGGAAAGCTATTCGCTTTCTCGCTCTGTATTGTCTTGCCCCTTACTTGCGATCTCCACGCTACCCAAACTTTGGGCCGGCATGCAGATTGATACTCGGATTCCTTCTGGCCACTTGACGGCATGCCCAAGCCAATTGACGAAGTCTTGGGTATGCTCGTCGGTGCACAGCGATGCATCTTGCATGAAAATCGCGGCAACTGGCGGAGTGCTGTCCATCATGCACTCGACTTTGGCAACTGGCCAGTAAGCTTCGTCGTCAGGCTTTTCACCCGCTTGCTCAGCTCGCTCAAAATCATCCGTCGCAATCGCTTCGATCTGCAACTCATAGCTCTCGTAATCGACCGAAGCACGAGAGATGCGATTGTGACGCATCGACGGTTGTTCGATCTGTGCCGGATCGAATCTCGCCATCACTTCCGCATCCAACAACTGAATCCCCATGTTCGTATCGAGGATGTCAGCGACGTTGAGCAACGTCGGCTCCCAAGGAATCTCTTGCAACGATTCCGCCGGATCTAGAAACACCAAAGAACCCGAGTAACCTTCCTCGGTCAGCCGATGTCCAAAGAAAAATGCAAAGGGATCTTCTTCCCCATCGTAAACCAAGATTGCTTGAAGTCCCGTGCTCGATTGGTTCTTGATTATGAATTCAAAATCATCGCCGTCCATGGAATAAGATCCCTTGGGTTTGTTTCTGAAGTTAGGATTGTTCGCAAAGGAGTCGGTTGCGATGAATACCAACGGAGTTTCGTGTGCATTGCAACCGTCGAGGAGTATACCAAGAAAACTCGAACACTGTTGCAGCTCCGTGTTACAAGCCTTGCGCGGTTTTTTTCGTTTAGCAGTCAGCCGTAGGCGTACCAGTCAATTCGTTTAGCAGTCAGCCGAAGGCGTACTGCGATCCAATCGCCCGTCTGCGTCGTTACGTTCAGCGTAAGTTCGCTCTTCCATAGAGTGCTTACGGACTACTCCTGCCACGATTCGATTCTCAGCAGCCAATCGCGTAGCTCACCGAGGATCATCGCTGTCGCTCCCCATACCCAATGCCCATCGACCCAAAAACCAGGAGCTCGAAAAAGCATCGCCCCTCGCGTCATCTCTCGCTCCGTTGGTGCCAACTCAAGTAGATCTTCGATCGGTAACAATAGGACTTGCGCAACCTCCTCGGGACACGGAGTAAGTTCGGGAAACGATTTTCCGACCGCAACGACGGGAGTGACATCGTGACGACTTGCATAAACGTACAACCGAGGTAACTCACCGACTCGCATCAACGACTCGGTCGGGAATCCCAGCTCTTCATTCATTTCCCGACAAGCAGTCTGCCAAGCCGATTCTTGACCTTCGCGTCTCCCACCAGGCAGAGAAACTTGGCCTGCGTGATCGGGTAAATGGGTCGGGCGGAGCGTCAGTGGAATGACCCAGCGATTCTCTTTGGGCAATATTGCCGCAAGAACCGACGCCGGAAAACAAGACCTGGGGGCCGGACCCCGATGCCTGCCGTAGCTTATCTCAGGAGTAAATGAATTCTCTCGCCAAGGTCGATCCTTGGCAGATTTCTCCCGAACAACACGTTCACGCACTAGCTGCCTCTCCAACGCAACTGGGTCCGCAAACAAACCATCAAAACGCGCCATCAGACTCACGACTTCTGGATGCCGGGTTTTCAAAATCCCGACTCAAACCAAGGATTTCCGCACAAGTCCCCTTTTGGTAAGTAGAACACAACCCAACGAAGGGCACAACAACCTAACGCCGCACAACCTCCTAACAGCGCACAACAAGCCGACCGCTCAAACAACTGAGACAGGAAAGCTACAATGTGTTAGCATTCCGAACTTGTTTCCGTTCGTTTATCATACGAGGGAGTGGATCCTGCTTTCGACGTGAATGCATGGGTGTTGAAGAGGAAATCAAGGCGACCAGTCTCTATCGGCTGAACTTCCCAAATGAATTCCCTTACCGAGCGACTGAAAATCCGAAGGTGATTGCAGCTATGGCCCGTCGTTCCAATAACGAGACCGAACAGATTGCAAACGTATTGCGGTTGCTTCCCGCAAAATATGTCGTTGCTCTTATCGCCGCCGTCTTGCTCTACTTCGTCATGCAGCCACGCCTTAACGCTTGGTTCGGATGGAATCTCCCCTCCGTCGCTGCAATGCTCGGACAAGAACCTCCGGCGAAACCACCAGCAAAAACAACATCATCCAAACCGACACTCAGCCCGTCAGAGTCTTCGAAGGCAGCCGCATCGAAAGCAACCGATTCGAACAAACAGGAAATCTCTCCTGCCGGATCAACAAAAACGACTCCGTCGCAATCGGACCTGACCAAGCCGACAACAAGTACAAAGTCGACAGCAACTCCAAAGTCGACGGCAACTCCGAAGTCGACAGCAACTCCGAAGTCGACAGCAAGTACGGCCGCGAACAACAAGGATAACGCTTCTGCACCCCTACCCGACATTTTTAATCAGCCAGATCCGGTTGCGAACGATGCAAAATACCGAATCCTTAAACCTGTCGGCAGAGACCGATACGAATCACCCGCCGGTCTGATCTACGCTCCCGGAAGCGAAGAAGGGCACCGCCTCGACCACATCGCCAAACACTTGCAAGACCAACCCGATCGTCCCGGTAGCCACGGTGTCTTCGACGGTGGCATGGCCGAGTTTCTTGTCGCAATCGATGACGCCTATAAACGCGCGAAAGGTCATGCCAAAGGTACCAAAAGCCGAGTCGAAGACGGTGCTACGATTCTCGAAGCCCCGTTCGACAAGCCGATCGGGTACCTTGGTGGCACCGAAGGAGCGCGTCGCAAAAACCCTAAACTCAAACGGATGCGAATCGTTCTGCGAGATCGTAACCTGATCACGGCCTTCCCGATCCAATAACAACCCTTCCCCCCTGCGTCGCACCCCTTTTCGAAACGCAAGCTTCTACCACCCGAGCTTCACTCCAGAGTTTCAACCCAACGCTTCGATGCCTAAACCATTCCTTATCTACGTGAAAAAGTGTCCCGTCTGTGGAGACGGATTGTGCCGCGTGCGAATCTGCCAACATCGTGG
>JBIJCS010000519.1:0-3541 GCA_044344575.1 Pirellula sp.
GAAAAAACAATCGTTTGCAGAACTCCGCTTCATTCGGTGTATGACGAAGTTCTCCTCTGAAACATGCGTTACTACATCATTTCCTAACCCTTTACTGCATCTAAAAAAGCTTGCTCAAGTGAATTCTTCGCGCGGTCCAATCGCTGCACCACGACTTCCGATTCGACACTTGCAAGCCAAATTTGCCGACCTAAAGCTTCACCGCTTCCAGAAACTACTAACTCACCATCCGTGACGACCTGGGATTCAATACCACGCGTGGAGAGCCTATCAGCCAACCTCCCCGCACCTGCGACGACACTCACATGGAACCCCTCTTTACTCGGTCGTTGCAGTTGCTCGAGTGTATCATCCAAACGAATCCTGCCGCCGACAAGAATGACAACTCGATCACAGGTCTGCACAACGTCGTGCAAGATATGCGTAGAGAGCAAGATCGATTTCCCTTTCTCCCTCGCCAACGTGTTGATTCGGTCCAAGAACTGCTCTCGCTGTACAGGATCAAGGCCTGTTGTTGGCTCGTCGAGAATCACCCATCGCGGATCATGCACCAGAGCCTGAGCGAATTTGAGCTTTTGACGCATACCGGTGGAATAAGTCTCCACCTTGCGGTACCGCTCCTGGCCCAAATCGCAATAGTCTGCAACTTCGTGTGAACGTCTCAAAGCCTCACGCTTTCGCAATCCAGAAAGCCTTGCCATCAACTGGATCGATTCGATTCCCTGCAAGCCTTGGATATAACAATCATCCTCAGGCAGATACCCTACTTGATCCCGCAGCGCCCTGACTTGCGAAGGCCAGTCCAGACCAAGTATTCTACCGCGACCGCGATCGATCGAAACCAAACCCAGCATCGACTTGATCAGAGTACTCTTTCCTGATCCGTTTGGTCCCAGAAGTCCAACTACGCCGGCAGGAAGAGTCAATGAGACATCGTGCAACACCTGTACGGTGCCGTAGCGTTTGCAGACCGATTCGATTTGAAGAATCGGCTCCCCTTGTTCTCGCTCCACGTTGCTCTCTTTCCTACCCGAAGGTGCTCACCCTATCGAACAATATTTCGGCTCACCTCGAATTCGGCCGCCAATCCACCAACTGCAATTCTACTCTACGCATCCCCTGAAATTCGTTGATGTTCGGGCGAAAAGCCAAATCAAATAGCCCCTGATGCGTGTTGATCCGTTCAGCCCACTCTGGCTGAGAAAATGCGACTGCACGCAGAATCTGACCATGCTGCTTGAAACGGACGCCGACGTGCCGTTCGCCTTGACCAAACAACTTCGCCGGTTCATGCAACTCCACGCCACTTGCGACGAAAACCGGTCGCGGATTGCCGGCACCGAAAGGGGCCATCTTCTCGATCAGACCCACTGTACCGACACTTAACTCCTGAAATGTCGCTTCCGCATCGACAAATAGGGTCTGTTCTGGATCGCGATTTCCCAGTGTTCGACGGACATGATCGCATAGTGCTTCTCGAAACAAAGGTATCTTGCGATCTTCGATACGAAGTCCTGCCGCTGCAGCATGCCCACCGCATCCGAGCAAATGTTCTTTGCAAGCTTCAAGAGCGGCGTGCAAATCGATGACACCTGCCGATCGACCACTTCCTGTGGCTGGTTTTTGACCATTTGGATCACTCGAGATGATCACAACAGGTCGATGAAAACGATCGGCAACCCGACTCGCAACAATACCGATTACACCAAGGTGCCAACCGGGTGAATGCAGAACGAGAGCTGGTTCGGGGGATGCGTCTAGCTGCTCCTTCGCCATCTTGTTCGCTGCTAAAGTAATACTTCGTTCGATCGATTCACGATCCGAATTCAATCGATCCAAGTATTGCGAAAGCACAACTGCGCGCTCGCGGTCCTTGGTTGTCAACAACTCTACCCCAAGCTGTGCTTGGCCTAAACGACCGGCAGCATTTAATCGAGGTGCAATCGTATACGCGATGTCTTCAGCTTGATAAGCCGTTTTCGTGTCGAGCTTGGTTTGTTTCAGAAGTTCCTGCAAGCCGACTGGAGCATGTTTTCCGAGCAATTGCAGGGCTGTTCGTACGAGGATCCGATTTTCATCGACCAGAGGAACGACATCCGCGACGGTTCCAATCGCCGCGATAGTCATCGCTTGTAGGAGTGCGTCGCGTTGCTGATCGCTAACTTTGCGGGCGCCAGCTTGCATTTGACACAGACGCCAAGCGATCTTGAATGCAACACCAGCACCACACAAACCTGCGAACGGATAAGGGGCGTTGGGGAGGTTGGGATGCACAATTGCAATTGCGTCAGGCAGTACAGCGCCCGGTGTGTGGTGATCGGTGACGATCAAATCAATGCCTAATTCGCGACAGAGTTTTGCCTCCTCAAGTGACCCGATCCCGCAGTCAACTGAAACGACTAACCTACGCCCCAATTGGTGCAAGCGTCGAAGCGAATCACAACTCAGTCCGTAACTATCCTCTAAGCGATTGGGGACGAAGTAAGTGACATCGGCACCGAACATCTCCAAACACGAGGTTAGGATTGCAGTTGCGCACATGCCGTCAGCATCATAATCACCGTAAACCGTAATCGGTTCACGGTCTCGGATCGCTTGAAGGATCCGCTCGCAAGCCTCATCGACCCCGGGCAAGAGTTGAGGATCGCGCAAGTCAGCGAATTTCGCCTCCAGAAATAATTTGGCAGAGTCCCGTTGGTTGATTCCGCGAGCGAGGAGCAATTGGGAAACAACCGGATCGATTTGCAATTCTTCGGCGAAAGACAGGAAGCTCCCGGCGTCATGACTTCTGAAAACCCAACGTTTGCCCATATATCCCTACTTCCTTGCACTTCGCTCGAGACGTTCCCTCCGGATGTCGTTACAGAGCCGCGAGCCGAATGCAACGGAGTCCTAGGATACATCATCCGCCCTGAGAGGGGAACTACTTTGCAAACCAAGCCGCATAGCATTGACAGATCCAAGAGTAATCTAAGAAGTTGGGATTCCCCAAGCGAAGGGGTCTTCTGGGTCGACGATGAGTTCAACATCAGCATTGACGAACGCGCGGGCGGAGATTTGCGGAGCGACGATACCTTTATTCTTATCTATCCAGGAGTAGCGTCCTTCAAAAACGCTACCGATAAAGCTCTCTTGATACCAAACAGTATCCGGTGGGAGTTTACCGTCTGCTGCAAGGCAAGCGAGTTTTGCACTGGTGCCCGTTCCGCAGGGACTACGGTCGTACTGGCCCCCGGGACAAAGCACGAAAGAACGCGAGTGATGTTTTTTATTGATGGGTTCACCAAAAAGTTCGACGTGGTCGACCTCTGGATGAGTATGTCGAATGGCTTCCATGATTTGCGTCGAGATTTCGATCAGCTTTATCGCAGGGCACGACATCAAGTCCGTGGATGAGATATCGACTAAGGCGAATGTATTTCCACCGTAAGCGACATCACAAAGGAATTTTGTGCCACAGGGAAGTTCGATCGGGACTTTTTGGGAGATGCGATAACTAGGGACATTTTGTAGGGATACCGACCGATCAGGATGAAGGGTT
>JBIJCS010000082.1:0-12405 GCA_044344575.1 Pirellula sp.
ACAACATAGCGATAGTTACGGCGTAGATGTCCTGCCTCTTCAAGTAACCGTTCAAAACTTCGGCAATTACAGCGATGCATTCGGGACGATCCAAGGTGTAGTCTTCAACGACCTGAACTTGGACACCATCCATAACCGCAATGCGGCAACGGGCGATTTTATTGAGCCAGGTTTGTTAGGCTTTCGCGTGTTCCTTGACGCTAACGCAAATCAGTTGTTCGAGGAGGGTGAAACCTTTGTTTTCACGGACTCCGATGGTGAATTCGTATTTAGTTCCGTACCGATTGGCAACTACGACGTTGTCGTGGAGTTGCTTGATCGCTGGGATCCAACGCCAGGTACGACGATCATCGATTCTGTTACCGTGATTGGTGGAGATACGACGACCACCAAAGATTTTTCGCTTTTTACGGTGTTACCTGGCGCTATTGGCGGTTTGATCTGGAATGATACGAACCGCAACGGTATCCGCGATTTCAACACGCTTACCGGGACGTTTATTGATCCGGTCCTTTCGGGATGGACCGTATTCGTGGACCTGAATCGAAATAGTGTTCATGACGCTGGGGAACCGACGACCACGACCGGGGTAAATGGTCGTTACTTCTTTGGTAATCTGCAAGTTGGTACCTATTTCGTCCAGGAAGTACTCCCAACTGGTTGGGAGCTTGCCCCCACCTTCACCGACGTTCATTCGGTCGTCGTGAATTCTGGGCTGACAACCAATGCGCCCGATTTTGCGAACGTCGATGCGACGGCTTTTGCTCCTGGTTCGATCGCTGGCGATGTTTGGGATGATAAAAATGCCAATGGGATCCGTGAGGCTGGCGATGCGGGCTTGGCAGGCTGGAATGTTTACATCGACTCGAACGCCAACGGTTCGTTCGATACTGGGGAACCTCAGAGTATCACGAATGCGACGGGTGGATACTCGTTCACATCGGTAAGCCCCGGTTCGGTAACCATTCGGGTGATTCCTCAAGCTGGCTGGACACCCACGGCTCCGACGACCAACAGCCGTACGATCACTTTGCGGGGTAGTCAAAACCTCACAGGGGTACTTTTTGGGCAATATCAGCGACAAGAGTCCGGCATCACGGGAACCGTGTTTGCAGACAAGAACGACAATGCAATCCGCGATGCTGGTGAGCCAGGACTCGCTGGGGCAACAGTGTATCTGGATTTGAACAACAACGCCGCTCTCGACGCTGGTGAACCGTCCCTTTTGACTTCTTCCGATTTGTTCTACACGCCTGCGGTGAATGAAGCTGGGACTTATGCATTTACGCACCTTGCAGCCGGGACTTACGTGGTTCGAATGATCGTCCCTGACACCCTCAGTGCCACCCCAGCGGACCGCTTGGTCCATAGCGTCACACTTGCTACCGCACAGCGAGTGGACAACGTCAATACAGCCGCGGTGTATCGATCCGCTCAAATCAGCGGTACGAAGTACGTTGACAGCAACCGTAACCTTGTTCGGGATGCGGGAGAAGAGCCTATCATTGGGGCAACGGTTTATGTGGATCTTGATCGCGACGATGTCCTTGATGATGCTGAACCGATCTGCATTACCGGTAGCGATGGAAGCTATACATTCATCGAAATGCAGCCAGGTAGTTATATCGTGCGATCGGTTCCTGGTACTGGATATTCACGCTCCTCGCCGAATACCGTTGGTGGAACCATTTGGCCGACCGGAACGAGCAATCCAGCATCAGGGCTTGTAACTCCTAGTTCGATAACTGCGACCCTAGCGACTGGTGCAAGCCATCGACAAAATGTGTCGATCACTTTGCCGGATACCGGTAGCTTGACCAACATGGTCGACGTTTTCTTGCTCTTCGACGATACCGGCAGCTTTGTTAGCAATAGCCCAATTGTTCGCGGTGCATTCCCGGACATCATGACATCTCTCCAAACAGCGTCGCCGGGCACTGACTTTGGGTTTGGGGTCGGCAGATTTGAGGAATACGCAAACTTTGCGTCAGAGTACGCCACGGGGCGGCCGTTTATTCTCAACCAACCGATCGTTTCGTCTTCGACTAGCGGTTATGTTGCATCCATCCAAGCCGCATTGAACCGAACCACGCCTGGCTATGGCGGTGATGGGCCGGAAACGGATATTGAGGCGTTGTATCAATTGGTTACGGGGCGTGGATTCGACGGCAATAACAACGGTTCCGTGCTAGATAGCGGCCCGGCTGGGTTGGCTTCTACCCAATTGAATCCGGGTGCAAGCGGCGACGTGCCATCGTTTGCTTCTTTCGTTCCCGATAGCGAGAATGGAGTTCTTCCTGCATCTGGAAATATCGGCGGCGCGGGCTTCCGTTACGGTGCATTGCCTATCGTCTTGCTTGCAACCGATATCGGTGTGGCGTACCAGCCCAAGGGTGAAACTGTGATTGCTGGGGCTGGTGGAGTAACCCTCCCGATTTCCCAATTGACACAAAACTCACGTGCAACGACACCGTTCAACTCGGGAGCGGGTTTGCAAGAAACGATTACAGCTCTCAATGCTCTTGGTGCTTTGGTCATCGGCTTGGGAACCAATCCAGTTTCGAACGTCGACCCACGCCAGCAACTTGAGGCGATCTCCACCCTAACGGGCGCGATCAACCGCTCGGATGCTACCATTGCCAATGGGACGGTAGACCCGATTGCTCCTGGAGATCCACTTTATTTCCAAATCGCTACCGGATTCGCATCGAGTGTTGCCAATGGGATCACCCAAGCGATTCAAAATGCGGTCACGAACGTCGCCGTGGACATCGATGTTCGATCTTCCGATCCTCGCGTTCAAATCATCAACCACACTGGTATCATTCCTGCCGTCGGCTCCGGGATGACTTCGACGTTTGACATTGAGTTTATCGGTGATGGTCGGCCTCACCGATTCGATCTGCAATTCGTGCGTGCGGGGACTTCGGTAGTCATCGGCTCGATCCCGGTCGTGATCGGAACCCCTGTAACGGGTGATAACTACCACTACGACGAACTCGAAGACGGAGAATACGAAATAGGAGATGATTTCGGCGATTATCATTCTTCTTCGACGCCGAACCAAGCTCCTAGTTTTGTTCCGGGAGCGGATGTGATTGTCGCCGAAGACGCAGGCTCCCAGACGATCACTCCTTGGGCAACAGGGATCAGTCCTGGTCCAGAAAGCGAAGCTGGTCAGTCAGTCCAGTTTATCACGACCACGTCTTCGCCTGAGTTGTTCTCTACGCTACCTTCCATCACTCCTACTGGCACACTGTCGTTCACATCGGCAGCAAATGCATTTGGAACGGCGGTGGTGACCGTCGTCTTGAAAGATAATGGAGGAACTGAAGATGGTGGCGTTGATTCCAGTACTCCCCATCTGTTGACGATCACCGTCAACTCAGTCAACGACATCCCGGAAGTCGTAACACCGATCGGAAATCGGATCTATGGTGATTCCCCAAGCCCTGACTCGATCAGTCTTGCTGGTCGATTCCAAGACGTCGAAGACCCCGCGCTGACTTATACGACCACTTCCAGCAACCCCGATCTTGTGACTGCTTCGATCGATGCAGGTGCATTGGTTTTACAATTCGCGTCGGAACTGCGAGGAACATCAAACGTACAAGTCACAGCTACCGATAATGATGGGGCAAGCGTTTCCTTTACGTTTGAGGTCACCGTCGGTAATGCTATCCCGTCGCTTGAGGTTTCCGGGCCGCTCGATGGATACCAAGGGGTCACACTTCAATCTCGAAACATTCGCTTGACCCCTTCGGACGCAACAGACAATCAAGGTCGCAACTTCACCTTCGAAGTGGATTGGGGCGACGGAACTGCTTTGGAAACCTATCAATCTCCGGCATCCGTTGATGTTGCTCACGTTTATACAACCACTGGTACGAAACCTGGGCGATTCCGAGTCATGGACCCGGACGGGGCCTATAGTCCGTGGGTCTCGCGAGACTTTGGGATTTTGCAAGCGGAAACCCAGGGAACCAAGTTGTTGGTTGGTGGTAGTGTCAACGCAGACGTGTTAACCCTAACGCCTGCTGCGACAGCCCCCGATGTAAGCCTTGTTCTCAACGGTACCTCCATCGGAACCTTTGTACTCGGAACCAATGGCCTGGAGTTTTTAGGTGGACTCGGCAATGACCAATTCCGCATTCAAGGCACATCGGGGAACGACACCTTCACCGCGGCTGCTGGTACCGTGCAATGGCAATCCGGAGCCGCTTGGCCAACCCTTTTGCCATTGAACGGGATCGGTGTTGAGAGCACTGCGATCGAAGGGCTCGCAGGTGACGACACGTTGGAAATTCTCTCTGGCAATATCGTCTTTGATGGTGGGTTAGGTACCGATCGACTCGCGAAGTCCGATGGAGCAAACCTCTGGAGTATCCAAGGAGCAAATGCAGGGCAACTCAATGGTACGAACTTTACTGCTGTTGAATCTTTGGCGGGTGGAACGGGCGATGATGTCTTTGAGTTTCTTGCTGCTGGTTCCTTGACCGGTAGCCTTGCGGGTGGGACTGGTACCGACCGTGTCAGTTATGCGGCAAAGACAACGGCCGTCCAAGTTAACTTGGCTACAGCTACTGCGACCCACACCGGTGGGATCTTGTCGATCGAAGATTTCGTTGGTTCTAGCGCAACGGCGGCTGATACTTTCAGCGGCTCGAATACCGACAACGTTTGGAATATCATTGCGCGTAACACTGCGAATATCAATTCCGGTGCCGTGACTCTCTCGCAGTTTGAAAGCCTCGTCGGGGGGAATCTCAACGACAGCTTCGTCATCGTTGGCGCAACGGCAGACTTGACTGGTTCCGTCCAAGGTGGTCTTGGGGTAGATACCATTGACTACTCGTCCCTTGCTGGACCACTATCGTTTTCTTTGGTGACCAACGTATTCCCGAAAGTCGCTTCATTGGCAACGGTCGAACGGGTCGTTGGATCGGCTTCGAGTGCAGACCAAGTCACCGGTGCAAATGCAACCAACGCTTGGACAATCCCTGGATTGAATCAAGCGAACATTGGCACTTGGCAATTCGTCGGTGTCGAAAACATTAACGGTGGTACCGGAGTCGATACGTTTACGCTGACTTCGGCAACATCGGGTTGGACAGGGACGCTCAAAGGGAACGGCGGCTTAGATAATCTCGTCAGTTCCAACAACGCAACGGCTTGGCAGCTCACTGGAGTCGATACAGGAACCATTGACGGTTCCTTATTCCAGACCGTCGAGAATCTAAAAGGTGGAACGGCAGTCGATACGTTCACCTTCTCGGCGACGAGTCGCCTAACCGGAAGCATTACAGGTGGAACTGGCGTCGACGTTCTGGACTTGTCATTGATTTCAACGGCGATTTCCATACCGAACACAGCCACACATGCGATCCCCGGACTACTCGGTGGCTTCACCACCGTTGAAACGGTTCTCGGCAGCAACCTTCCTGGAAACACCCTCGTCGGTGCTGCAGCAACCACGACTTGGTCGATCACATCCACAGGTGCCGTATCGGTTTCAAACGTTGCTTACAGTGGGTTCGGTACCATTGTCGCAGGCACTGGAGCAGATACGTTAGTCGGTCCCAACCTAGCCGCGACTTGGAACGTCTCTGGAGCCGAGGCCGGGTCGATAACAGTCGCGAGCCAAACCATCAACTTCACCGAAATGGAGAGCTTGACCGGCGGCACGGGTGTTGACCAATTCATCTTCCAAGAAGCGGGCAGAATCCCTGGTACGCTCAACGGAGGCACGGGCGTCGACGTCGTGGATTTATCTGCAATCGTCGTCCCATACGATGTGTCACTCGGCACTAACATCGCAGTCACGGGGATCATCGGTAAGACTCTTGGTAATGAGCAACTCGTCGGGAATGCGTCGGTTAGCAATCGCGTTCTCGGTGCGAACGCTGCAACCGCTTGGGCCGTCAACACAGCGGGACAGGTCGTTGCTGGTGGCATCACCTTCAGCAATATTCAAACGCTCGTCGGTGGAACATTGGTCGATACCATCACCGGCCCCAATCTGCCTGCAATTTGGAACGTCTCTGGAGCCGAGGCAGGGTCGATAACAGTCGCGAGCCAAACCATCAACTTCACCGAAATGGAGAGCTTGACCGGCGGCACGGGTGTTGACCAATTCATCTTCCAAGAAGCGGGCAGAATCCCTGGTACGCTCAACGGAGGCACGGGCGTCGACGTCGTGGATTTATCTGCAATCGTCGTCCCATACGATGTGTCACTCGGCACTAACATCGCAGTCACGGGGATCATCGGCAAGACTCTTGGTAATGAGCAACTCGTCGGCAATGCGTCGGTCAGCAATCGCGTTCTCGGTGCGAATGCTGCAACCGCTTGGGCCGTCAACACTGCGGGACAGGTCGTTGCTGGTGGCATCACCTTCAGCAATATTCAAACGCTCGTCGGTGGAACATTGGTCGATACCATCACCGGCCCCAATGTTGCAACCGATTGGCAAATTCAAGCACCAAATGCTGGGACAGTCGCTGTAGCAGGACGCACTGTCACGTTCTCTGGGATCGAAAATATTACCGGTGGAACCGCCGTCGATACGGTCACTGTCCAGCCAACGGGAACCCTGTCAGGAAACCTGAACGGAGGAACTGGTACAGCGAGGAATTCGTTGAGCTACAGAGACTGGGTTACCCCGGTCACCGTACGGATGAATGTCACTACCGTGGGGAACGCAACAGCAATCACTGGTTCGACAACCAACTTTGCATTGATCCGCGGCGGGCAAGCAGACGACACCCTCGTCGGAGCGGCCTCCGCCTCTACGATTCTTCTCGGAATGGGTGGAAATGACACGCTGACCGGTGGTACTAACCGGGATATCCTGGTTGGTGGATTGGGGAGCGACTTGGCATCCGGTGGGGCTGGTGACGACATCATGATTGCAGGTTGGACATCCCACGATGACCAAGATGCGGCTTGGGTTTCCATCCTAGCGGAGTGGACCTCGACCCGTAACTTCGCGACCCGAACTGCGAACATCCTCGGACCAGGAACAACGCGACTGAACGGGACGAACTACCTAAATCGCGCTGCTGATACGATTACCGATACGGTATTTTCAGAAACCGGGTCCCTCGACAATCTGCTTGGACAAGTCGGGCAAGACTGGTTCTTCTCCGACAACACGAGCGATTTCAACGGTGCAGGGACGACACCAGATAAAGCCAGTTAAACAAGCAAAAGCGAGAAAAGCAACTTAGACCATCCGAGAGTCGTTTATGTCTTAAGCGATTTTCGGATGGTTTTTCTTTTGGCGGGCAAGAATGCCCTTAACATTGCATTCGCATCTTGATAGCGATTCGAGGGTCGCAGCTCCATCGCTTTTCGCAAAACATCGATCAAGTCAGGGTGAACTTTTCTTCGCAACGATGCGAGTCCCTTGGGAGGCCAAACGTAGGGCCATTCCGGCAGAACACCAGCCATGATTCGATATCCTAGCAATCCAATTGCAAAAACATCTGATCGCGCACTCGGCCTTCCCATCGCTTGCTCCGGTGCCATGTAGCCCACAGTTCCCGATCCGCTCGCTACCATGGTGCGCATAATCGTCCGCTGTGCGACTTTCGCAATTCCGAAGTCCGTCAACGCGAGTCGCCCATCGGCGAGTAAAATCAGGTTCTCTGGTTTGATGTCGCAATGGATGATCCGGTTTCGATGTGCATACGCGACCGCTTCGATCAACTGCTCGACGTAGGAAAGTGCAGTCGCCATTGAAACTCGTTTTTTGAGTCGATCGGCAAGCGTTTGCATCCCGAGCCTGCTTACGATCACAAACCGGCCTTCGATGAAGCTAGCGTCTTTCAGGCCGAGGATGTTCGGATGCTCCAATCGGGAGATCAATCGAGCTTCTCGCTGGAAAGCATCCAGCATGCTGGCGGTAACATTGAAGGCGTGTGGCATTTTCAAAGCCACGTGAACACCCTCGATCGTATCCATCGCTTGATACACCGCTGCGAAACCACCCTGACCTAACTTGCGTTCAATGCGGTATTTTCCCAGACGGCTGCGAACACGCAGCTCCCGCTGGTCACTCATACCCCTGGCTAACGCTCCGAAGTCTTGCGCAATCATATTGTCATTGGGTCGTTGCGATCCTGCGTGCACGGGTTAGAGACCGACGGAGCCTCAATCGAAGAGCCTAAGCCGAAGGAGTATCGTCCAGACTTAACCCGCACATTTGGCTTATCGTGTTTATCCGGAAAAATTTCCCTAATTTGTCAGCTTGGAAATTTTTAGCAGGTGGCAAACTCTATCGGTAAACGGAATTTTTTTGAGTACTCCACGACAACTTGGCCGATGGAATTGTCGCGGAAGTCCCCTTCCGATTTGTATTTTTTTTCGAACACGAAAAAGGTGCATTCTCATGGCTCGCTTGAGTTGGTTGCAACGTCTCTACTGGCAACATCTATCCAAACCGGTAGCCGAACGCCCCATTTTCTTGCATGTGCTCGAACATCACGTGACATCCATCCTAGAAATCGGTCTAGGGAGCGGTGAACGGATTTCGCGTATCGTTCCTCTGTGCGCACGTCCAGCAGATGGAAAGCCGATTCGCTACACGGCCATTGATCCTTTTGAATCGCAGAACTCTGGGCATTTGTCCCTCAAGGGTGCGCACCGACTCCTGACCGAACTCGGCTTAAAAGCCCAGTTGATTCCAGGGGAGCCAGCAGGTGCTGTTACCCGAGTCGCTCACAGTGTTCTTCCTAGCGATCTGATCTTGATCGACGGATACTGGGGAGAATCCGATGAGAATGGCCAAGCCATCCGGCAGTGGTTGCCTCGCTTGTGCCACGCTCAATCCGCCATCTTCGCATCGACTAGCCCTGGTGGGATCTTCCAGCGGGTGGAAGTCCCCTCGAATGCGATGCCAACTGCCGTTCCCAAGGCAGCTTAAGCGCCGATGAAATTTCCATCGTCGTCATAGCGGACGAGCGCAAAGTAAAAGAAGATCACCACGATCATCGGTACAACGGCGATGAAAATTGGGTGGATGAACAGGATGAGCCCTAGCAGGACCACCGAAAAGATGGTCCATAGCCACCAAGTTTCTTTCAAAAAAGCTTTGTAACGTTTCATCGTCGAATTATCCCATGCGGACTTATTTCGTCAACGCTGTTGCGGTGGCTCGCAACCCCGAAGCGTTTCCGAATCGCAGAGCGCCTGGCAAGAAATCAGCATCCTTGATCGAAGAGACCTTCGCAAAATCGAAGTCCGCAGCCTCTTTAGAGACAGGAAGTTTTCCTGGACGCAAAACCGCAGCAGCATCAGCGATCGATTGATAAACCCCATCTGCTTGCGGAACACCTTGCGCAACGATCTTGCCGGACGGTCCATCAAGGAGCGCGAGAACGACAGCTAAACGCCTTAAGAAGAGCGATGGGTTGTATCCGTAGGTGTAGCAAGCGGCAGGTCGCGGATTTTTTACCAGCGATTGCTCTTTCGCTGCGACATCGATTCCCCAAGCATCATCGATTGCGAGGATGGCTACCCCTGCTTCAACTTTTTCAGAAGTCGCTACATCGGACTGTAGTTTTAGCGTTGTTATTGGGACTGAGGAAGCTGCGTTGAAACGAAGCACCCCGACGTTTCGGCCATCGGCATTGAGAATGCGGATACTGCTCACTCCATTTTCGGTGCTGATGTCGCTGGTTCTCAAAGTCTGTGCGACTTGGTTCGCCGGCTCTAAGACCGCTTGCCAGCCGGCAAGCCGTACTTGCGGCGACGCTTCGACTTGACTCTGCACATCTTTCGCCCAACGGTCTAACAGATCCGCTTCGAATTCGATCCCCGCAGGTGGCTTGGGATGCCCTTCGTCCCATACCGTCATGTCGACATCTTTGAGTGCTTGAAAGTCCTTCTCCAGAATAGGTTCCTCCATACCTAATCCGAACAAACGATTCATGAAACCGTACATCGGCACCCGAGTCACATGGTTGTAGTTGTGTGGAAAATGAACTGCGTTATGAAAGGTCACTGCATCGGGAACACCATAGAGACCGTACAGTTTTTTCAGTTCCGGAAAGCCATCCTTTGCCATGTCTTTGGTCCAGTCGTTTGCTGCATTGACACCTAAAGGACGCGGAGCGGTCAGTGCAGCGATCTCTACGTTTCCTGTACCAATACGTAGCCCGACTGCGTTTTCACACGTACATCCTCCTTGCATAGAAGTGCTGACCATCACGACCGGATACGCGCCCGCGAAACGCGGTTCGATCGCCGAAGCAATAAAAGTCTGCGTTCCACCTCCACTTGCGCCGGTGATCGAGATGCGTTTGGGATCAATGTCCGAGCGCTGCAGTAAAAACTCAAGCGATTGAATCGAATTGATCGTCTGCATCCCCATGATATTTTGAAGCATTCCTTCCGCGACGGGGCTGTAAAGCAACCACTTGCCCGCTGCAACGTCTGGGTTCGGGCCATGATTGCCAAACCCGTGTACTCTCTCGGCAGAGATCTGTTTGCTGTCTGCATTCCCCAACATGTCGTAATGAAAGACGACAATCCCCATGCGTGCCATCTGTACACAGCGGGCTTGCAAAGGACTGCGTGCTGCCGACTCAAAACGCTCGGCACCGGTCGCGATCTCTCGCTTCATCTCAGCATCGGAAGTGTAGTAAAAGCGACCGTTCGCCCAGTGCCCGTGCGGGCAGAGTACCGCAGGTCGCTTGGCCCCCTCTGCTAACGGTGTCGTGGGAGTATAGAGACTTCCTGTTACAAACAAGCCTGGCAAACTTTCAAAGTAAACCTTTTCAATTGCATAGCCATCCATCTCCCGCCGGGAATGCACGACAGCTTTTGGAGGAGCCATCGTCGGCATCGGATACATGCCTAAGGAAACCAAGAGTTGCTGTCTTAATACAGAGGCACGTTTTTCCCAAGCGTCCTTGCTCTCTGGCACATCGAAGGGGAAGTGCCCATCGAGATCCTTGATCTTGTACTTGGAATCGAATTCAGCCACGGTCTTTGGCTCTGCAAACGGCTCAGCACTCCGCGACGCGTCCGCTCCGAGTCCCATCACAAGTCCGCAGCTAATCACACCTGCAAGCATCATTCTACGAAACGCCGCAGATCCTGCTGCGCCAACCACACCAACACCCCTCGTTCGTCGAGACGCTTTCGCGACATTCGCTCGCAACGGATTGACATGTTTTGCTGGAGAACATTCAGAATTCAAAGGGTTGGATTTCATAGGTGGGATTCCTGCAAGGTGGGAGGTAGGGCTGTACAATGACTACTATTGTACTACATCCAGCCGCTAGTTTCTCGGCTCTCGATCGCCTGCAACTCAATACTCACCCCAGACATCGATGCTACTTTACCACAGCGAAATCTTCGAAAAACACAATACGGGTCAACATCCTGAGTGCATCGCGCGGATCTCCAAGATCAACAGCATGCTCAAGTCTAGCGGTTGGATCAAAAACTCGACGACTCCGAGCTGGTTCGCGGCCACCGCAGAGCAATGCAAGTCGAATCACAGCGAGTCCTATATTGAACAACTCAAACGATGGAGCGACGAGAACGCAGGGCGGATCGAAGCAGACACGGTAGTTTCTAGCGGATCCTGGGATGCGACAACGCTCGCAGCCGGAGCGGCGATCGATGCGGTTCGTCGAGTCATCCAAGGAAACGACAGGAAGGCATTCTGCGCGATTCGACCACCAGGCCACCATGCCCTGCCTGATGCACCCATGGGATTCTGCTTGCTGAACAACATATCCATCGCCGCCCATCACGCCCGCCTCCTCGGACTCGATCGCGTCTTGATCGTCGACTGGGATATCCACCACGGCAATGGAACCCAAGCTTCGTTCTGGGAAGATCCCTCTGTGGGGTTTGTGTCGATCCATCGCTACCCGTTCTACCCAGGCACGGGTAAAAAAGACGAGACAGGTGCTGGCGATGCCATCGGAACGAAAGTCAACATTCCCGTACCCGCTGATACCGCAGCGGCATCATTCCTTCAACAACTCTACGAAGGCACAGAGAAGCTAGCTCGTCAGCTCAAACCGCAACTGATTCTGCTCAGCGCTGGATTCGATGCACATGCCCAAGACCCGGTTGGAGGGCTGAGTTTAGAAGCCGAGCATTTTGAGCAAGCCGGCCAGTGGATCGCTAAGCTTGCTGACGAGTATTGCGAAGGGAGACTCGTGTCGTTGCTGGAAGGTGGCTACCATCTCGATCATCTTCCCGAATGTGTTGATGCGCACCTTCGTGGTATCCAACGAGCAACGTAAGTCCCCTACCCTGCTACATGCTTTTTGGGTTTTCTTACTGGAAAGTCGCACAGAGGTTTACTGGGACTCGAATCGGCAAGCACTTCTGCAATCGTCGTGCGACCGAGTTCCAATTCAATCGATTCGAGCGCGCTAT
>JBIJCS010000083.1:0-12378 GCA_044344575.1 Pirellula sp.
TCTTTCGCTTGGGTGTTACTTTCTTCGGGGTACATCCAGAGGGATCAAGTGGATTTCCCGGATGTCGACGACGGCGGCAGCAGCTTTCTTTTGGGGTTTTACTCGCAGAATGGCTGAACCTGCCGTAAGTTTAAGGTCGTCCAGTTGTTCGATGACGATATTCTGAAAGTGTCCGGTATCGCGGACGGTCCAGGGTACGGTTTGGACTTGGGAGTTATTCTCTATTTCCACGTTCACGAGCGAGCCACCGTTACCGGCTCCGCAACCACAGTGGATTTCCAGGCGATAGGTGCCATCGACGGGGATTGTGGTATTCCATTCGACCCAGTCGTCTACCTCTGTCCAGTAGCCCACAACGTTCTTGTACGTTTCAGGTTCGTAGCGAATTCTTTTCCCGTGTGGGGTTGATTCCGCAGCGGTGAGTATGATTCCAGAGGGGGTGTTTTTCAGGAGAGTTGGCGTGCCGGCGATAGCTTGGTTCAGTTGCTCTCGCCACTCTTTCCAGTCTTTCCCGATATCGGAGGGTTTGAGGTGTTGGCCACGGAGAGTTGAAGCGTTACGAGCGGAGTAGATAGCCAGGTTTAGTTCTGGATTGACGGATGGGTTTGGAACGCATTCTTGGGCTGCAACGGAGCGTTTCCAATTCTCGAGGGCTTTGTGCATGGATTGAGCGATTTGCGGATGGTCCTTCGCCAAGTTGTTGGCTTCGGAGGGATCTTGTTCGAGATCGAAGAGTTCACCGGATTGGTTTTCATAGTCTTCGATCCATTTCCAATTCCCTTTGCGGACCGCACCTGCTGGTTTGCTTCCTTGGTTGGTGTAATGGGGGAAGTGCCAGTAGAAAGATCGTTCTGAGCTTGTCTCCGGTGGGGTTTGCTCGTTGGCTTTTGATTTCCAAGTAGTTAGTTGTGAGACGCCATCGACCGGACCGACACTTCGAGCGACTTCGATACCTGCCGATTCGAGGAGGGTTGGCATGATATCCATCAGAGAGATTGGAGCATCGAGCCGTTGGTTGGAACCGATTACATTGGGCCATCGAACGATCATTGGAACTCGCAGGCCACCTTCGTAGAGGTATCCTTTGCCAGCGCGGAAAGGTCCATTGTGAGTGACAGGATCGGGGTGGAGTTCAGGGACGTGCAAGCCACCGTTGTCGCTAGTAAAGATAACGATGGTGTTGTTTGCTTGCGGTGAGGCTTCGATGGCTTGTAGAAGTTTTCCGATCGACTCATCGAGGGCTTCGATGGTTGCGGCGTAGAGTGGATTCCAGGCAGAGGAGTTTGCATCGATACGTTCTTTGCGTTCGTTGAGAGTGATATGAGGGGAGTGGTGAGGTACGTAGCAGAAATAGGGTTTGGTGGATTGTGGGTTTTCGGCGTTGGAATGAGTATTGATGAATTCGATGGCTTTCTCGGTGATGAGGAATTCGTTTTTGCCTCCAGTGGTGTTTGGGTCACCGTTTCCCGGTGGTTCGAACGCGATATCGAACCCTTGTTTGAGCGGTGCGGAATCTCCGCCTCCGAGGTGCCATTTCCCGAAGATGCCGGTCGTGTATCCGGCGCGCTGAAGTACTTCTGCGAGGGTTTGGGTGCTAGGAATCAGAGCGGGTTCAATTCTGGGGTGTCGCAATCGTTGGCTTGGAGCATCGGCGCGACCTGGTAGGTAACTTGTCAGGTGCAAGCGTGCGGGGGATTTGCTAGTGAGCAACGCGGCGCGGGAGGCCGAGCAAATCGAGAGGCCACAGTAGGCACTTGTGTAGTGCAGACCTTCAGAAGCGAGTCGATCGAGATTTGGGGTGTGATGATCGGCGCGTCCGTAGCATCCGAGATCATAGATTCCGAGGTCATCGGCCAGGATAAGCACGATGTTCGGCGGTGTGGGATTCTCGCTAGTTTCCTTCGCGTGTGCTGGCTGCGACTGGGCGGCTTGGAGCAATCCGAAAGCGACATTTGCGAAGAGGAGTGCGACGAGGGAACGGAAACGGTGGGTGTGTTTGCGTTTGAAGGCTGAGATGTGGGCAGGGGTGTACCGGTGCATGGAGAGTGGATCCTGATGGGGGGAACCGGAGGGATGTGGTCAAAGCGACGATCAATGATAGCAAATCACATTCAGCGTTGGGGTGGGAGAATGAGGTTGCTTTTCGAGAGAATGAATTTGGGGGAAAGGGAGAAAATGGGTGTGGACTGGGTTTTGGTTTCAATTTAGGGGACTTCGAGTCCGATGGTACATCTACGACGATTTGTCTGGATTGCGGTATTGTTGTTCGAATGGGAAGTCATTCTGGATATGCTCACTGAGACATCAACTTCGTTGGAAGTGCAGGCAGTCGCTCAAAACGGGGCCGTGTTAACAGGAGCGGCTGTGAGTGGTGCTTGTAGTTCGGTGGTATCTCGGGAAGAAGTTGCGGTTAAGGTATCGGTGGTTGGTGGGTCGGTGGCACGCGTCGCATTGAGGCCGCGGGGTGGGGATTCGTTGCGTTATTTATTGCGTCATCTTGCGACGCAGCAGGTGGTTTGTCAGGACCAGGGGTCGCGTGGTGGAAGCGAGCGGAATGGGCCTGAGTCATCGGATGCTGGGAGGTAGGGATGATTTGGCGACGAGGACTCTTGCTGTTAGCGGTGGTTGGGTTAGTAGCAGGCGGAGTTGCGTACGCGAAACGGAAGAGTTTATTTGCTTCTTGGCTGGGTAGCTTTGGCAAGATGCAGATTGGCGAAACGTATCTGGGGTTGGTTCCTGGCGACAAGCCGGAATTTTTTGATGTGTCGTTTCAGGAGTCTCGGGTGGAGTTCGGTCCGTTGCGGTTGATGCGGACGGATTCGGCAGGATTGTATGCGCATCGACCCATTGAGGTAGAGCACATTAGTGCGGAGATTGAACCGGCTAGTTTGTTCGATACTACGCTTCGGGTTCGTTCGGTACGTGCGCGAGGAGTCCGATTGCCTTGGGTTCCCCCAGAGAGGGTGCGATGGTCGTTACCTGAGTATCCAGTGAGTATGCCTTCACGCAGCATGTCCGATGCGCGGGGGTGGATCGAAGGGATGGTTGATGATTCCCTGCGTTCGATTGCGAGTGAGTCGGAAGCCAATATTGCATCGATTGATGCAATGGAAGATCGATATCGGGTATTGCGGGATCGCTTCGAGGAGCTTCGAGGTAGTGGAGTTGGCGGGTTGGGTGATCGGCAGTTTCTGCAAGGGATGTCGCGAGAGTATCACGCGTTGAATCAAAAGTTAGCAGAGAGTCGGATTCAATGGCGTGAGGGTTCTAAAGACCGGCAACGCAGGTGGAGTGAGTTGCAAGTTCAATTGATGGAGAGATTGAGAACGAAGGTTGCGAGTGAGGTACCGGAGATTGAGGTAGAAGTGCGAGCGGAAGCCGCGAGGTATTCTGAGCGTTTGCAGAGTGTGGTACTTCCGTTTTGTGACGCTATTTCGCAATGGATCTCCCAAGAGGGTCTTTCAGGTGGGCGAGATCATCAGAGGTGGAAGATAGGGAGTGGGGTATATCAGGGGACGTTGATTTCGATGCTCGATGGGGTTACCGAAACTCCCTTTGAATGCAGTTTTACGGATCGAGGCGACGGTGGGTGTAGGACGATTTGGAGATTTGAGGTGCCCGACGCGCAAGGAGTATTAACAGTACAAGCGGAGTGGGCTGGGCAAGGGGGAAGAGAGGTTGGGTTGGAGACGGCGTGTTGGAGTATGGATTGTTTATGGCAGCGATCAGCGGCAGCGGTATTTGTTTCGGGTCGAGAATCTGAGGAGTTGGAGGTTCGCAGTGGGCGAACGGTTCGCGTGCAAGTAACCCAGGAGGTCGGAGAACGGCACGAGGTTGGAGAACGTCGTATTCGAGTTAGTGCACCGTGGAATCGCGGTGGTGGTATAGAGAATCGGCTGGTGTCCACGAATCGATCTGAAGCTACCAATCGATTGGTGTCCACGAATCAATTGGTGTCCACTGGTCGATCGGAAGCCGATGGGGGTGAATCGCAGGTGCCGTACGGGGTCTTAGAGTTTTCGAGCAAGGGGCGAGTGCGTGGCGGATTGGTGCAGCGAGACTTGTTGGTTGCTACAGATTCTATTGACGTTGAGCCACGCAGTTTGTTTGAAGTGGAGAATCGTTTGGAATCGCGTAAGCGTCAGTGGGTACGCGATGAGCAGTCGCGGTTGGAGTATATGCTTTCAGAATATTTAGGGATGGGTACCAATCGAGAGGTGAATCGTTGGTCTGCCGTATCGGCATCACAGATGGAGCGGCTACGCGGCCTAGAGCAGGGGCTTGCGTGTTGGGCGGAGTCTTGGGATTCCGCGATTGCGCTACCGCAGTATCGAGTTGGCAATCGGTTGGTGGGACATCCTGATCGATAGGCGCGGCGTGTTTTGAGTACGAGTCAGCACTGCGTTGGACAAATGCTTGTGCAGGTCGGTGATTGTAGGGTGCTTTGGAATTACTTGTCGCTTTTATAGAGAGTCACTCGTTGATTGTGGCGTAGTTTTTCTGGGGGGTAAAGGACAACTTCCTGGCCCGCTTGCAGGCCATTGGTAATTTCGGTGTAGTCGCGATTTTTGAGGCCAACGGAAACTTCTACCCGTTCGACGGTTGCGGATTGAAGGGGATGTGGGTGATGGCGGTAGACGAACCATGCGTTGCCTTGGCGTTCGAGGGCGGATGTAGGAATGAAGAGTGCTTTTGGGTCGCTTGAATCGACGACGATCCTCGCTTCGACGCGAAAGCCATCACCGAGTTCTTTGCGTTCATCCCAGGGTTGATCGATATCGATCAGGACGTTTACACGTTTTTCTTCGACCCCGAGTGCGGAGATTTTCAGGAAGGCGGAGGGTTCGATTCTTCGAACGTGACCTGATAGTGTTTGCTCATTACCCCAACGTTCGATCCGAACGGGGTTACCGGGGCGAATGGAGACGGCAGCTGAGGAGAGTACATCGATTTCGATTTCGATTTCGCGTGGGTCGCCGATTTCGAGCAGTGGGGTACCTGGAGAGACGAAGCCGGCGTCTTCGCGGAGGACTTTCAGGACTGTGCCGTTGATGGGTGAGAGAATTTCTAGGGGGTGAGAGTTTGCATCGGTTTGGTTAGCTTGAAGAGCAGCGAGGGCGATACTTTGTTCGTGTTGAGCAATGGTGCGGAGGAATTTCGCAGATTTTTGTTCGGCGATTGCAGTACGGTAGCGATGTTCGGCTTGGTCGAACTCTGCAGTGGAGATGGACTGGGAGTCGAAAAGCGTTTTTGCGCGTTCGAACTCATGTTGCGCGAGTTCGAGGGCTTCGGATGCCATCGCAATACCTTCGTCAGCGCGATCAACGGCAGCTTGGGTTGCTTTCACACGGGCTTCGGCTTCTTGTTTCGCGCGAGCATCGAGGAGTGATGGATTCGTCGGTTCTAGGATGGCGAGGCGCGAGGTGTTTTGCGAGACAGGATCGCCGGGATGAAGTTCAATACGTACAAGGTTAGCGGCGATAGGGGCGGTGATTGTGTATCGTTCTCGAATGCGTGACTGTCCGTCATCATCGATTGTTTTCTCGATACTACCTATTTCGACGAGTCCGAGTTCTACGGGGACGGGTGAGGGTTTCAGGCCAAACCAAGCGAGCGCGAGGAGGATCGAACCGAGAAGTGTTACGGCAACTGTTTTCGTCCAGGAACGGCGGGGAATTGGATTGCCGAGCGGTGGGGGATGGTTTGTGGTTAGGTTCATAGGGTAAGGCACGTGAGGATCTCTTGGTTCATTCCCTTACTTTGAGTACGGAGACGATATCGAGTTGGGTTGCCATGCGGGCGACTAAGCCGCAGCATAGGGCGGTAGCCAGAGCGACAACGCTCAGAGCATAGGCGATGGTGTGTGGATCGATCACGAGTGGCAAGCGGTGGCTATCGGAGTCTAGAGCGGAGATCATTCCGTATGCAAAAGTATATCCCAGGGGGATACCGATAGGGATAGCTAAGAGAGTGATAGCGAGAAGTTCCAGAAGTAGAATCCGGAGGACTTCATTTTTTCGGTATCCAAGTACACGAAGGGTTGCTAGATCTCGGGCGCGTTCGCTGAAGGTGATCAGAGCGGAGTTATAAGCAACACCGAGCATGATTAGGGCGGCGAAGATGGCATTGATGAATCGCATCCAACCGGTACTTTTACCGAGCAGGTCACGAAAGTTCGCCAGTGTTGCTTGACGATTAAGTGCACCGCAGATGAACGGTGAGTCTTTGATTTGTTGGTAGACTAAGTTTTGGTGGATGGGATCGATTGTCAGATAGGCACCCGAGGCGCGTTCTCCTTCGCGCAAGAGTTGATGGAGAGTGGCGCGATCGACGAATGCGGCGGGGCCTGTGTAGTTTTCGAAGACTTGATCGACAGTTAACGAGAGTCTGAGTTGTTCTCCTTCAAGGACTTGAACATCGATACGATCTCCGCGTCGAACGTTGAGTTTTTCGGCTAATTTGTTGGTGATGATCAGGCCATTGGTGGAATTGGTAGGGTAGGCGACGTTGTTTTGGTCGAGTAAAGCGAACAGTTGAGCGTCGTGGTCGAGGCCGAGGATAGCTAGTCGTTCGCGGGATGCACCGTGTTGAAGTTGTACTGGTACGCTTCGGAAGGCTTCGACACGTTGAACACCAGTCCATTGGCTAATTTCATGGATTGCTGAAGGGGATCGAGATTCATCGAATGCGAGTTGGAAATCGAAGTGTTGGGATTGCGAGAATTGATGTTCGAGGACTCGATCGATGGTGGCTTCGAAGAATGAGCTGAGGATTAGTAGCGCGATGCCGAGAGCGACGCCAAGAATGGAGAGGGACGTTAGCCAAGGAATTGAAAGAGCGCGGAGTAGGACCAACCGCAGGGTTGGTGAGAGAGCGGCAGAGAGTTTGGACGATTGGGTCCAGTGTGCTAGCCAGCGAGTGTTGGTTGATGGCATAGCCCCTGAGTGCATAGCTAGAGCTGGCGGAAGCTTGATGATTTGTCTCAGGCCAGACCAAGCACCCAGAGTGGCGACCATGGCGCCTAGAGCAACAGTGAGGATCCATTGCCAGCCGAAGGGGAGGTGGAAGACTTCTGGGAAGCGAAAAAAAGCTTTGTAGAGTTCGGATAGCCAGCGGGCGAGCTGAAGACCTAAAAGGCTACCTAGTAGAACACCTGCAGCGATCCAAACGGAGACGACTTGAAGTACGTCCCAAGTGATTTCATGGGTTCGGTATCCGAATGCGCGGAGCGTAGCGATTCGCTCACGCTGTTGCATGATCCAGCGACTGAAGACCATATGGATTAAGAAGACAGTGACACTAAGGAAGATGGCTGGTGCGAGGAACGCCATTGTGCGTAGTTCATTGAGTTCGTCGCGGACTCTTGCATGGGATTCTTGGTCATCGCGGTCTATTGAGCCGGTGCCACCGTAAGGTGCGAGGAGTTGGTCGATTTGGGATTGGATTTTGTAGCGATCCGATTCGTTTTCAAGTTCCACGGCGAGGTGATTCCAAGCACCTTCCATATTCCAAGCGGCTTCAAGGTTTTCCCTTGGGAGCCAGAGAATTCCGTAAAGTCGGTTATCGGATAGCAGTAAGCCAGGTTGTACGACGTAGATCGAGTCGGGCGAGAGGCCGATACCGACAACTTCGATTCTTTGTTGTTTGCCACCAAGGTTCGCGCGGAGTGTATCGCCGATTCGCAATTGATGGGCTTGGGCAAAGAGTTCGCTGACGACGGCTTCGGTGAGTGAGCCGACGCGAGGTAGTCTGCCTTGTCTGAGAAAGAGGTCATCGAGTTCCTGGTGGAATTCGAGAGTTTTGTTGTTGTCTTGGTGGGAGTGGTTTGGGTTTGGAGAGATACGAGGTATTTCGATGGAGACGAGTCGCGCGGTGATTGGTTCGGGTGAGTCAGGGAAGTCCAAGATGGCATGGCGTACGATACGTCCGGAGGCGCGAGTGACACCTGGTATATCACGGATTTGTTCGAGGAGGGCATCTGGGGCGCGGACGAGAGTGGCCCAGAGGTGAGCAAATCGGTAATGCGAATAGTAATGATCGCGACTGGCTTCCAGCGACCGGAGGGTCGTCGTGGACATAACGAATGTTGAGATTCCGCAAGTGAGCAAAGCCACGATGGCGATGCCTTGTTTCCATAGTCGTATAAGATCCGATAGGAGTAACCGAAGGCGAGCAGACATCATGGAGGGGTGTGGGAGCGGAGTAGGTGTGTTGTTACCATTGCAGCGAGGAGGCGGGTTGGGGGCTGAGGTTTTCGCGAATTTCTGCGATTCTACCGTCGGATAGTTGGATGATTCGATCGGCCATTGAGGCGATAGCGGCGTTATGGGTAATGATGACGACCAAGGTGCCTAGTTCGCGGTGGATACGCGCGATGGCCTCCAAGACGATTGCACCGGTTTTTACATCGAGAGCACCGGTGGGTTCATCACAGAGAAGGACCGAAGGGCGTTTACCGATCGCGCGAGCGATTGCGACTCGTTGTTGTTCGCCTCCCGAGAGTTGCGCGGGGTAGTGCAGAGATCGGTTTTCGAGACCAACTAGACGGAGGGCTTCTATCGGTGGCATGGGTGACTGAGCGATTTCGGTGACGAGTCGTACGTTATCCAGTGCGGTTAGACCGGAGATCAGGTTATAGAACTGGAATACAAAGCCGACATGTTGACGACGAAATTCAGTCAGTGCGGCTTCATCAAAGCTTGAGAGGTTCCAATCCATGAAATGCAGAGATCCTTCGGAGGGGACATCTAAACCTCCAAGGATATTCAGGAGGGTAGATTTTCCGCTACCTGATGCGCCGAGAATGACGACAAATTCGCCGGGGTAGAGTTCTAGGTCGATACCTCGAAGTGCATGAACGGTGACATCCCCCATTGGATACCACTTGCTGATTTGGTTGGCTCGGAACAGAGGAACGTTTTCGCGACGCATCCCTTCCATCTTAATCTACGCACTGAGCGAGATGTGGTAACACCATCGCAAAGTAGTCGGTTTCTCGATGGGAGTTTGCGGGAGTGATTGCGGAAGAACTTGGAGTTGAAAGTTCGATGGGTCCCAAAGAAGGGTACCGATTGTAGCGTGCAATTGGAGTGTTAGAGAGTTACCGTTCTTTGTTTTCCATTGGGCGGTCCATCCGACTTGGTTATTTGCTACGTGAACAAGTGAAACATCGTTTTGTGTGGACTGTTGCGAGGGTTGGTGGATAACTTGATAGGTACTACCGAGGAATGGTGTAGGACGGGTGATACGGCAAGCGAAGTCTATTTCAATCGAGTTGGGAGCTTCGCAGCACCGAGCGGCGAGGGACCAGTGGCCATGACCTGAGAGACCTACACCGAGCGCGACATTTTCTTGATTTGGTCCGAGTGGTTCGAAGACGACTTGTTGCAGCGGTGGGTCGCTTGGCCAGGGCGCGGTTGGATCGAGTGTATGGGACTTGAGTACGGGGATGTAAGAGGATCCACTTGAAATACAGAGTCGGTGTGCGAACCGATCCCCTTGCTTATTGAATTCCAAGAGTAGAGGGGAGGAGTTGTTTGGATTCGCATTGAGCTGAGGATTGTTCGTTCCGCAGCGTAGTGAGAGTGAGGCGGACATTATCTAGTTTCCTGCCACTGGTCCGTGGCAGTCGAATCTTGCAGTTTGTTTGACGTTTGGATTCTGTGATTGTGTCGTGTGAGTCGGTTCGCTTGGAGGCGGGCACAACTCGATTTCAGTGCGAGTGATGATGCTCATCATAAATCGATTTGCAGTACGGAGCATTTCTGTATCGAGGGAGCCTTCTTCGTTGAGTTTCGAATTAGTCGGTATTGAGGGTGAGTTGTAGCGTATGAAGCGATAGTTAAGATGTGTGCGATGAGTCAGTTGCATCATATCGATGACTTGATCGACATCGCAGAGTTTTGAGTCGGAGCTTTGCATTGCGAGGACGGGGAGATCGCGAGCTAGTTTCCATTGGGTGAGTGCACGTTTATGATTTGGAAATGGGCTGTTGCAAGCGAAGGCACCGGCGAAGGTGTGGGGATTTCGCAGAGCGATCCATTGTGCGAGGGTGCCACCGTGGCCGAAGCCAGCGAGGAAGACGTTTTCGGAATTGATATGGAGGGACTCGGTGATTTGTTCGATCGCTTGGAATGCACATTCTTCGACTAGGGCGTATTCGGCAAGAGTATGCCCCCAGCGGTAGAGACGTTTGTTGCGTGTCGAGGGACGAGTTCCGCGAAGTGCGAGAGCGACATAATTTCGAAGGCTAAGGCTGGGCATTAGCGAATCGAGTTCGGCTTCGCTACTATGATCGCTGTGGAGCCAGAGTACGAGTGGGTATGCGTAGCGGGACTCGTAGTGTTCAGGGACAAAGAGACGGTACGGGAAGTCCAGTTGTGGGGGTGGGTTTTGGAGTGGGCAGGGGGGGGGATTTGTTGCGGAATTGTCGAGGTGCCGAGTGTTTCGAAGCGCAGAGGAGTGATGGCTTTGGGTTGGCAGGTAGTTGTTTAGGCGGTTCATACCTGGGATTCCTTCGACGAGCGGCATATGGGGGTGCGAGGAAGAACGCGGGAAGCGATTTGTAGGGGCAATGCGTGGGTTGAGTCAATCCCACCGGAGAGTGAGCGGTCTTTTCGCACTGGTCATTTCCCGGAAAGACTCTACACTCGCATGGAGCTTGCAGCGGTTGCTAGCATAAGAATGAAGTAGTTTTCTGAAGGAAGTCATCAGATGGCGACGCGTAGTTTTCGGGTGAGAGCGAACGCGTGCGGGCGTGGGGTGGTAAAAGGCTTTACGTTGGTAGAGTTGTTGGTGGTACTCGCGATCATAGGGGTATTGGTCGGTTTATTGTTGCCGGCGATACAGGGTGCGCGGGAGGCGGCACGTCGGATGTCTTGTGGTAACAATTTGCGTCAGATTGGATTGGCGTTGCACAATCACGAGTCGGCGGTGAAGAGTTTTCCGGCGGGATCTGTTGCAAAGGCCTATTCGGAGGTGCCCAATACACCTTGGACTTTTTATCGGTGGTCGGCTTTAGCGATGTTATCTCCTTACTTAGAGAACACGGCGGCTTACAAGGTGTTGGATTTGAACAAGCCTTTGTATAGCGTCACATTTGCGGTGACACCGGAGAATGTGACGGGATCGCAGACCGTAGTGCCGACGTTTTTGTGTCCGAGCGACGAGTATCGACGGTTGCATGTAAGTTTTGGGCCGACCAATTACGCGGTCTGCACGGGTTCGGGGATCGATGGTGGGAGTCCGGAGGGGACGGACGGGATGTTCTTCGTGAATTCGAAGGTGCGACCGAGTGATGTGCGAGATGGTTTATCGAATACCATTGCGGCTTCGGAGAGTCTTTTGGGAGCGGTAGGAGCGACGAGGACGGATACGCAGCAAGCGTACCGATTTACGTTTGCAACACCTCTAACGGAAAATGGCTGTCGATTTTCGGTGGCTTGGAATTATGCGGATCCTCGTGGATTTGCTTGGGTCAACGGAGAGTATCGATGTGCCTTGTACAATCACTACTTGCCACCGAATGCGAATGTGCACGATTGTATGGGTGTACGGATGACGGGGGGGCCCGATACGATTTACACACCGTTTGGTTGGCGTGGTGCGCGAAGTCGTCATACGGGGGGAGTATCGGTATTGCGAGGTGATGGTTCGACCGCGTTTTTCAGTCAGCAGATTGACGTTCTGACATGGCGAGCTTTATCGACTCGTCAAGCCGGAGAAACGGTGATGGTTGACGCAGATCCGTTGTAGGTTGCGATTGCAGATTTTAGATAGCAGAGACTAGCAGAGCAGAAGTAGAGGAGTGACGATGGGATTGCCGTTGAAGCCATGGGGGATTTATCACGAGCATGAGCATTGGTTCAAGCCGTTGTTTGCGGAGTTGGATCGTCGTGCGATCCCATGGGTAAGGTTGGATCCTCGGGGGCATTGGTATGATCCGAGCGAACAGGTAAGTCCATATGGATTGGTGTTCAATCGGATGAGTCCTTCGGCCTATTTGCGAGGTGGGTTGCAGGGGACTTTTTTCACTTTGGATTGGTTGATGCATTTGGAGCGGTTAGGGGTACCCGTGATCAACGGTTTGAATGCCTTTACGGTGGAGACGAGTAAGGCGAAGCAATTGACGATCTTGGAGAGTTTGGGGTTAGGGTATCCGAGATCCAGGGTTTGCAATGCGAGTTCGCAGGTTGAGCTTGCGTCGCAGGGATTGCGTTTTCCATTGGTATTCAAAGCCAACATCGGTGGTTCGGGTGCTGGGATTGTCCGGTATGATACGCTCGAGGGGCTTGTTCGGGCCGCCTCCGAGGGGTTGTTGGATTTTGGCGTGGATCATACGGCGTTGTTGCAGGAGTACACGCCTGCGCGCGGCAGCAA
>JBIJCS010000084.1:0-12340 GCA_044344575.1 Pirellula sp.
AGCGATGCCGGGCGGTAAAGAAGGCGAAAGCGGCCCTCCTGGATTCCCAGGAGGAGGACCTCCGGGCTTTGGTGGGCCTCCTGGAATGGGAGGTCCTCCGGGAGGATTAGGGGGCTTTGGTGGGCCGTCTGCGAATACAAACGCCAAACGATTCCTCGCCCCCGGTTACGATCAAGGTTTCGCTTCACAAACACTCGGGCCATCGAACGAAAAGGACCCGAAACGTCGTGCAATCGGGCCGAGAGATTTGGGATTCGTCGCGATTACGGCCATTGCACCCCATGAAGATCTTGAAAAAGAGTATCGGTCAAAACTATCCCCTGGCGGGAATTTAATGCCGGGACGCGACACGCCGAACTACGTTGGTTTTGAAGTCGAGCGAGTGGACGTTACGGAGGATCCAAACAAGGTGGTGGCGGACGGTGATTGGCAAGCCTTGCCGAATGCCGGCTCAGATCGACTGGCCGAGTTAGCGAAAAACGTCTGGCTAGGCACAGCACAGGAAGTAGCAGAAGCCAATTGGACAACCCCGAATTTGACCATTCCGGTACCTCCGATTTTGATTAAGAACTACCGAAGTGCGGTAGGACATCCCGATGTACCGTCGTCTGGCCAAGGTAGCCCCGTGTCAGCCGGTGGCGCACCGGGCGGCATGGGCGGCATGGGTGGAATGATGGGTGGCTTTGGCGGGCTCGGTTTGTCCGGCGGCGGAGCCGGCAATATCGAGGGCGAAAGCGGCTCCGGCGAACCAGAAAGCGGCGGAACCGGTGCATCCGGCGGTTCTCCTCCGGCGGGTTATGGCGGGGGCGGCCCTCCTTCAGGATACAGTGGTGGGGCAGGGCCCGGCGGTGGCGGACCTCCCTCAGGGTATGGTGGAGGCGGTCCTCCAGGTGGACTAGGGATGGGAGGTGGCCCTGGTGGGATGAGCTTTGGAGGTATGGGTGGTGGTCCCGGTGCAATGGGCTCAGGTCCGTTGCCAGAGGATTTGCCGAAGGAACTGCCATCCACCAAGTACAAGTTGGTGAGGTTTTACGACTTCGAGGCGAAGCCGAATCGGGTATATCGATACCGAGTACGGTTGCTGATGCACGATCCGAATTTCCCAAATGCGGCTTCCGTACAGCCACGATCCGCGTTGTTGGATTCAGGAAGCGGCACGCTTAAACGTGTACAGGATTTATTGGATCAAGAACGCAAGGACAAAGAAGCCTTCAAGCCCGAGGAGGACAAAGACGGGAAAAAGACGGTGTTTAGCCGAAAGAGCTCCCGCAAGACCGCTTGGTCAGAACCTTCGGATCCAATTTCCACACAGCGTGTTGCGGAAGCTTACATGGGCGAGACGAGCATTGCTTACGCGCCAGATCCTGCTCAGAAGAAACTGTTCGAAGTATCCCCACCGAAGGCGGAGATGGTTTTCGCCGAGTACGATCCTAAAATCGCAAGCTTCTTGCCACGCAAGGACTCAGCGGTACGCGGATATGTATTTGGGTTGCCGAATCGCGAAGGAGGCAAGGACCAGCCTATCGAATTAATCCACCCGATCTCCAAGATCATCAAAGCGGTGGACAAGCGAGAGTCCAGGGGGCTAGCGACGGTTGTGGACATCCACGGAATGGTTCCGCTCGAGACGAAACCAACACGAGACCCGAACTTGAAAACGGGGGCTGAAGGATTTGCCATAGATCCTGAAACCGGAAGAATCATCGTCTTGCGTGAATTCGACGATTTCACCAATTACGCGATGTACACCAGCCCTGATAAGCCGGCAGTCGGTCCATTGGGTGGCCCGATGAAGCTTGATGGTGGTGGCGGAATGCCCGGGATGGGCGGACCAGGCGGAGGTCCCATGGGACTCGGAGGAGGACCCGGCTTGGGCGGCCCGGGAGGTGGTGGTCCACCGATGGGAATGCCCGGTGGCTTGGGGCTAGGCAGCGGTGGCGGCGGACCTCCCGGCGGCGGTGCTGGCCTTGGACTCGAGAATTAACCATACTCCACTTGGTGTGCACACAAACAAAAAAAGCCCGTCATTGCGGCCTCGCATTGGCGGGCTTTTTTCTGTACAGAACCAGAAATCCGCTCACAAAAAACAAGCAAAATTCAACGTATTTCATGGATTGCTAGCAAAACACTTTCGAAACAAATCCAAAAATGATCAATTGCGGTTGACGAACTGCCGACGTCGATCTAACATCTTGCTCCCTCGTCCGCAGAAGGGCTTGTTTGAGTGTGTTGCCGACATGTTGGCAGTGATTCGGAACGAATCTCCGCCGAATGGATCATTGGGCAATGCGCGTTGAAAATGGCTTAAGAAAAGGGTAGGAAATAGTGTCTGGATCTCATGAAGTTATCAGAATTCGCATGGAAGCTTACGACCATGCTGTTCTTGATCAGAGTGCGTTGGAGATTGTCGAAACAGCCAAGCGAACGCATTCGGAAGTTCATGGTCCGATTCCTTTGCCCACTCGCATCGAAAAGTACACGGTGCTTTCCGGTCCGAACATTGACAAGAAGGCTCGTCAACAGTTCGAGATCCGTACTCATAAGCGATTGATCGACATCAAGCAAGCCACAGCGCGAACGATTGAGGCGTTGAATAAGCTTAGCTTGCCTGCTGGCGTTGATATTAAAATCAAGGCTACTTCTCGCTAATAAGATATTTTCACAAGGTTTTCTCGCATGGTGCGGATGCCTGCTGGGTAACAGTCGTTTTCGGGTGTGCCGAAAGTGCGACGGGTCCCGGTGGGTGGCGATTTACGGAACTTGATCATGAGAAAAGGTATTCTCGGCCGCAAGGTCGGTATGACTCAGATATTTGAGCAGGATGGTCGCGTGGTGCCGGTAACGGTTATCGAAGCGGGTCCTTGCAAGGTGTTGCAGGTCAGGACAGTAGATCGCGACGGCTACGATGCCGTTCAAGTTGGTTTTCTAGACAAGCCCCGTCGTTTGGCTTCTCGTGCGGAGCGTGGTCATGTCGCTTCGATTTCTAGCAAGCGAGAGAAGAAGATGGCTGCCGCGGGAGCAGCATTGCTCGCGAAAGCAGGTGGTGAGCCGAAGCGATTTATTCGCGAGCTTCGCGGTGCACCAGCGATGGAAGTAGGGGCAGAATTGCTTGTGGGCGAATTGAGCGAAGTCAAGTCGGTTGATGTTACCGGGACTTCGAAAGGTTGTGGTTATTCGGGCTGGATGAAGCGGCACAATTTCGCTGGTCAGCGAGCGACGCACGGTGTGAAGAAAGTACACCGACATCCGGGGGGTACTGCTGCTGGTACTTATCCAGGTCGTGTTCGCAAAGGAACAAGAATGGCCGGGCACTACGGGGTTGATCGGGTAACCATGCGGAACCTCAAGGTAGTCAAGGTCGATGTCGAAAACAATTTGTTGTTGGTCAAGGGTGCGGTTCCTGGACCTGCCGGCGGGTATGTGATCGTTCGAGAAACGAACAAGGTTGGGTAGTGGCAGGCAAACTGGGTGGAATGCCCGGTAATGAGTAGACTTTGCGATTCGATGGCGGCAACGCGGTCGATAGTACAACGAAACGCACTTGGTAAGACGTACTCGGTTTCGATTCCAAACGAATCAAAGCCTAAACGGTTATGAAAGTTATTGGTGGAACAAAAATGGTAACGCTTCCAGTATACGACTTAACAGGCAACAAGGTCGGTGATTACGACATCGATCCTGCCGCGATTGCGCCAAAGGTCAGCAAGCAATTACTACACGACGTCGTTGTGATGTACTTGGCAAACGCTCGCCAAGGAAGCAACAAGACAAAGACACGAGGCGAAGTATCCGGTTCGACGAAGAAGATGTATCGTCAAAAGGGTACGGGTAATGCACGGATGGGTGCAAAGCGTACTCCGGTTCGCCGAGGTGGTGGCCATGCGAACGCTCGTCAACCACGTTCCTACTATTACCGACTACCGAAGAAAGCGGTTCAGGGTGCAACCCGGATGGCGATTGCGGCAAAGATCAGCGCCGGCTCGGTGATTGTTTTGGATAAGCTGGCGATGGACGCTCCGAAGACCAAAGCATTGGCAGGTGCATTCAAAGCGTTGGGGTTAGAAGGCGTGACCAAGACACTGGCAACGGCGTCGAACGATCGAAACATTTATCTCAGCGGTCGAAACATTCAAGGGTTGACGATCAGCCCAGTAAGCGATCTCAACGCACTATCGATTTTGAGACCGCGAAAGTTGGTCGTTACTCGCGATGCATTGGACTGGATTAAGTCCCGTGCTGGTGCTTAGTTTCCGTAGTCGTTGAAGTAACTCGCAACTAGAACAAGAACAACAGAAAATTCCTCGCGAACGCGTTAAGGAAGTTGGAGAGTAAAAGATGGCCAAGCAGCCTCCGAAGACAACGATGGAACTAACTCCTCACCAAATCGTTTATCGACCATTGGTGACGGAGAAGGGTGTGCACAAGGCGACTCGCCAGAATCGCTATGCATTCGAGGTCAGTCCACTTGCAACCAAGACTCAAATCAAGGGCGCGATCGAGGAACTGTTTAATGTCAAAGTCGTAGCGGTCGCAACTCAAAACCGCGACGGGAAAGCCCGTCGATACAAGGCGAGAGCAGGCCGAACCAAGGCGTGGAAGAAAGCGATCGTTAAGCTGGGTGCTGAATACAAGATCGACTTCTTCTAACACCTCAGTTGGTTTGGGCCTTACGGGATCAGATAACGAAACGGAACTATTGGAAACAAAAACATGGGCATTCGAATTCACAAGCCGACGTCGCCTGGACGAAGAAATTCGTCGGTAAGCGACTTTGCGGAATTGACACCGGGCGCCAAGCCAGAGAAGTCGCTATTGAAGCGACAGAAGAAAAACGGTGGCCGGAACAACCAAGGTTTCATTACGGCAAGGCACCGTGGCGGTGGCCACAAGCGGATGTACCGAATCATCGACTTCCGTCGAATGAAGGATGGTATCGCTGCGACGATTGATTCCGTGCAGTACGATCCAAACCGATCAGCTCGTATTGCGCTGGTAGTATATGCCGACGGCGAGAAGGCGTACATTTTAGCAACAGATAACATGAAGAAGGGTGACGTTCTGCACAATGGAGCAGATGCACCGCCAACGGCTGGCAATTGCCTTCCTTTGAAGTATATCCCAGCCGGTACGGAAGTGTGTTGTGTGGAGATGACACCTGGGCGTGGAGCGGCTTTGTGTCGATCCGCTGGGTCTTCTGCAGTACTGATGGCTCGTGAAGGTGGTTGGGCTCAGTTGCAACTTCCAAGTGGTGAAGTGCGACGGGTCCCAAGCCAAGGGCGAGCTACCATTGGCAAGATGGGCAACTCCGAACACGATGCGATTCGTATTGGGAAAGCTGGTCGTAACCGATGGAAAGGTTGGCGACCACATGTTCGCGGAACAGCGATGAACCCGCATGATCACCCGCACGGTGGTGGTGAAGGTCGTACGAAGGGTGGTCGTCACCCAGTGAGTCCAACCGGTAAGCTAGCGAAGGGTGGATTTACCCGTCGTCGACGCAAGCCGAGCAATGCATCGATCATTCGTCGACGCAAGTCGGTTCGATATGGTCAATTGAAGTTGAGATAATAGCTTAGCTGAGGAATGAACTAGGAAAGACAAGCGATGGGACGTTCGACGAAAAAAGGCCCTTACGTAGATCCGAAGCTTTTTGCGAAATTGCAGAAGGCTCGTGAAACGAACAGCAGTCAACCGATCACGACTTGGGCGCGTCGTTGTACGATTGTACCCGAGTTTGTCGGAGCGACGTTCATGGTACACAACGGCAAAGCTCACATCAAAGTATTTGTGACAGAAGACATGGTCGGTCACAAGTTGGGTGAGTTTGCACCGACGCGAACCTTCCGAGGTCACGGCGGCAAGGGCGGCAAGAAGTAACTGATCAGGGAATAAGGCACAGCGATGGCTTACCGAGCATCACATAAGTACGCGCGAATCAGCGCTCGAAAGGTTCGTCCTTTGGCGAACTTGGTACGAGGCAAGTTCGCAGATGAAGCGTTGGAGATTCTCCGATATCAGCCCCACCGAGGCGCGAGGATGCTTGAGAAAGTCATCCAGAGTGCAGTTGGTAGTGCACAGGATACCGAGCAGAACAAAGGTGTTTCCTACGGGGTTGAGGAGTTGGTTGTCGTAGACGCTCGCGTCGATGGTGGACCAATGTTCAAGCGGTTCCAACCGCGATCACGTGGGCAAGCCTTCACGATCCTCAAGCGAACCAGTCATATTTCGGTGGAACTCAAGCGGTTGGAAGAACTGTAGGAACTAGAAAACTATGGGACAGAAAGTAAATCCTGTTGGCTTCCGAACCGGCATCGTGATGGGCTGGAAGAGCCGTTGGTATGCCAGCAAGAAGGAGTTTTCTGAGTTGTTGGTCGAAGACCAAAAGATCAGGAACTTCATTAAGAATCACCCGACGAAGCCTGCTTATCGCGAAGCCGGCATTGATCGGATCGAAATAGAACGCACCCGAGATGAAGTCCGTTTGCACGTTTACGTTGCAAAGCCTGGCTTGATCATCGGTAAGAAGGGTACAGAGATTGAAGTGCTTCAAGAAGAGCTTCAAAACCTGATCGGACGACGCGTGAACTTGAAGGTTGAGGAAGTCCATCGACCGGAGATTCAAGCACAGTTGATAGCGGAAGATATTGCCAAGCAGCTTGCGAAGCGAGCGAGTTTCCGTCGAACTATGAAGCGTTCGATTGAAACCGCGATGGACGCGGGTGCCAAAGGCATCAAGATACAGCTCTCCGGCCGCCTCGGCGGTGCGGAAATGGCTCGTTGCGAGAAAGCGAATGCGGGAGCTTTGCCGTTGAGCACGATCCAGGCGAAAATTAGTTATGGGTTCGCTGAAGCTTCGACCCCGCAAGGGAACATCGGGGTTCAGGTATGGGTAAATCAAGGTTCCTACGCGGGAGACAACAACGATGGCGCTGATGCCCAAGCGGGTCAAGCACCGAAAAAGCCAAAGAGGACGTATAAAAGGTAACGCGACTCGCGGCAATAAGGTCGTCTTCGGCGACTGGGGTCTTCAGTGCCTGCAAGGTGGCTGGATCCGAGCGCAGACGATCGAAGCCGGCCGTATCGCGGCAAACCAATACGTTCGAGGCGAAGGGCGCTTGTACATTAGAATATTTCCAGACAAGCCAGTTTCATCCAAGCCTTTGGAAACCCGGATGGGTAAGGGCAAGGGAGAACCGGAGTACTGGGTAGCGGTAGTCAAACCTGGGACAGTTCTCTATGAACTAGGGGGTGTCTCGGAGCAGCAGGCGAAAGTTTGCTTTGCTCGATTGGCAGCGAAGATGCCGATTCGGGTTAGACTCGTGCGACGACGACCTGCTTAGGGTCGGAGTGGCAAATGAAAATAGCGGGGACGAGAGTCTCCGTTTGCAGGGTGGTTCGCAAAGATTCAAGTGAGATGCAAATGAAGGCTACAGAACTACGAGAGATGAGTGACGAGCAATTGGAATTAACGGCAGCGGAAGCGGCTGAGACAATGTTCCGACTTCGATTGCAATCTCAAACAGATCGAGTGGACGTTCCGACGTTGACCCGCAAGAACCGACGGTTGATCGCCCGAGTGCGAACCATCCAAGGTGAGCGAGCCAGATCGGCAGCCAAAGGCAACAGTTAATTGATGCTTGCGTGCTATGCACGCATCGAATCAATGGTTAGTTGGATGAATTTGGACGGTGGTTGGTATGGATGGTGAGTAACTGATATCAGGCAACAGGTATCGAGTAGCGGATAGAGTGCAACGAGTAGGGTACGAACGAGAGACATTGGAACATGGCACGACGAATTTTGGTTGGTGTAGTCAAGAGTGACAAAATGAACAAATCGCGGCGCGTAGAAATCGAGCGATTCGTACGTCACCCAAAGTACAGCAAAATTGTTCGTCGCAAGACGGTATGCCATGTCCATGACGAGAACAACGAATCCAAGACTGGCGACAAGGTTGAGATCGAAGAATCGCGGCCTTTGAGCAAGCTTAAGAGATGGAAGTTGATTCGCGTGGTCGAGAAGAACCGCGAAGTCGACGTCGCAGCTCTCCGTGGCGAGGCAGGAGCGGCCAAGGAATAGTGTCGCATCGTCCTAGTGCCTCTTGAAGAAAGAGGTGCGAGTAGTGCGGGGTTTGAAACCAAAGGTTGAAAGACGAAGAACATGATACAACAAGAAACCCGATTGCAAGTCGCTGACAACACAGGTGCACGTGAAGTGATGTGCATCAAGGTGCTCGGTGGTACCCGGCGTCGGTATGCCGGAATTGGGGATGTGATCATTTGCTCGGTCAAGAGCGTGATTCCCGGTAGTGAGATCAAGAAGAAGGCCGTAGTGCGCGGAGTGATCGTACGAACAGCCCAACCCACACGACGTGCGGATGGCAGTTATGTCCGATTCGACAGCAATGCGGTCGTCTTGGTGGATAAAGACAACAATCCTCGTGGCACACGTATTTTCGGTGCGGTTGCACGAGAGTTGCGAGAAAAGAGCTTCACGAAAATCGTCTCATTGGCGAGCGAGGTGGTGTAACGATGTTGATTAAAGAGCAAGATCTCGTAGAAGTGATTTCCGGCAAGGACAAGGGCCAACGGGGAGTTGTTTTGTCGGTAGACCGAGAGAACAACAAGGTCGTGGTTGAGGGTCTCAATAGGATCTACAAGCACGTCAAGCGTTCGCAGCGGAACCCGCAAGGGGGACGCTTGTCGAAAGAGGCACCTCTGGACGCTTCGAAGGTGATGCTAGTTTGTCCGAAGACCAACAAGCGAACCCGGGTAGGAGTTCGAACGACATCGGACGGATCGAAGGTAAGATACAGCAAGAAGTCGGGAGAGACGCTTAGTGTTGTTTCACCGGCGAAGAAGAGTTCCTAGGAACTTGGTGGCAGGTTTCGGTGCAAGGCCACCGAACACGACAGTTTCAATGATTTAAGATTTAGCCAAGAAAATAGCCAAGAGGAAACGACGCGATGGCGCCTCGACTTCAGCAACATTACTTCGACAACATTCAAAAGCAACTCGGCGAAGAGTTGGGGATCAAGAATGTTTTTGCGATTCCCAAGATCGAGAAAATCTCGGTGAACATGGGTGTTGGCGAAGCCATGCAAGACAAGAAGTTCTTGGAATTGGCAGCCGATGCGATGGGTGAGATCACCGGGCAACGGCCAGTATTGACCGTAGCACGGAATTCGATTGCAGGATTCAAGCTTCGGGAAGGGGTAGCGATCGGTTGCAAGGTAACCTTGCGGGGCGAACGCATGTACGAATTCCTCGATCGATTGATCAGCATCGTATTGCCTCGGGTACGTGACTTCCGCGGTGTGAGCCGCACTGCGTTCGACGGTCATGGAAACTACTCCATGGGCTTGAACGAATGGTTGGTGTTCCCGGAGTTGAGCAACGAAAAATTCGCGAAAGCTCAGGGACTGAACATTACCATCGTGACGACGGCTTGCACGAATGATCATGCACGCCGAATGCTCGAGATGTTTGGAATGCCTTTCCGGGCTCCCAAGAAGAAAACTGCTTAGGTTCAGCGAGCCGAAGCGATCGGTTTCATAGACAGTTCGTAACAACGTTTTGATTGGAAGAAAAATCCAGTGGCAAGCAAAAGCAAAATCGCAAAGGCGAATCGCGAGCCGAAGTTTTCGACGCGGCGTGAGAATCGTTGCAAGCTCTGTGGAAGGCCACGAGCTGTGTACCGCAAGTTTGGGATTTGTCGGATTTGTTTCCGGCAGCTCGCGGATAAAGGTTTGATCCCTGGTGTACGTAAGTCTAGCTGGTAGGGGTAGGGGTAGAGAACAATGATCAACGATCCAATCGCAGACATGCTGACACGTATCCGCAACGCCATTCGAATCGAGCGGCCGTTTGTAGACGTTCCTGTATCGGGGCTTCGCAAAAGCGTCGCGGATGTGCTCAAGCGTGAAGGTTATATTTGGGATTACAGCGAAGTGGAAGGTAAACCTTTCAACTCGCTGCGAATCGAACTGAAGTATGGTCCGAATGGAGAGAAAATTATCCAGACGGTTCGACGAGTCAGCAAGCCGGGGCGTCGCGTTTACGTGAAGTGCTCGGAGCTCAAGCCGATCCTCAACGGGCTAGGCATTTCGATTGTTAGCACATCGAAGGGTGTGTTTAGCGATCGGGAAGCACGCCAGCACAAGCTTGGTGGTGAGCTGTTAGCCGAAGTTTGCTAGTTCGAGGATTCGCGGTCGCCGCGAACCAACGTTCGGCTTGGCTGCTGGGGTTGGGATGAGAGTGGCAAGCGAAACACTTGCAAGTAAGAACAAATCACATTCAAGAGATGGAAGACTACCGAACAAACGTATCGGTAAACATTCCAGGAGAGTAAAGCGATGTCCCGTATTGGAAGACAACCGATCGACGTACCAGCGGACGTAAAGGTTACGCTCGATGGCAACACCGTCAAAGTGAAGGGCCCTAAGGGCGAGCTTTCGTACACTCACAGCGATGAAGTGAAAGTGGCGGTAAGCGAAGACGGGAAGACCGTTGAAGTGACACGTGATACCGATGAGCGCACGGCGCGAGCATTGCACGGTTTGACGCGTGCGTTGGTGAACAACATGGTACTTGGGGTCAAGAACGGTTACGAAAAGAAGCTGGAAGTTCAAGGTGTTGGCTACGTCGTTTCCATCAAGGGGAAAAACCTGCACATGCGTGTTGGTTTTGCGAACGAATTAGTGGTACCGATTCCAGAGAATTTGACGGTGGTTTGTCCAGACCAGACGCACATCAATGTGTCGGGATGCGATAAGCAAGCGGTGGGGCAGTTTGCTGCTCATGTTCGATCGTTGCGAAAGCCAGAGCCTTACAAGGGCAAGGGCGTTCGTTACGTCGGCGAAGTAGTCAAGATCAAGCCGGGCAAGAGTGCAACGTAATCGATTTTCGTTACGTTAGATTCATACGGCCAGAGAGCAAAACAGAGTTTGGAGAGATTGAAAAGTGGACATTCGCAAAGTTGTCGATGGGCAGAGGAAACGGCGTGCGTTTCGAGTGCGCAAGCGAGTTCGAGGAACTGCGGAGCGACCTCGGTTGTGTGTTTACCGATCTCTCCAGAATTTCGGTTGCCAGGTGATTGACGACGAAGCAGGGAAGACTCTTTGCTCCGTATTCTCATCAGAAAAAGGGCTTCGGAACGAAATCGGTTACGGTGGTAACTGTACGGCGGCAGCAAAACTCGGTAAGATTCTGGCCGAGCGAGCGATGAAGGCTGGTGTGAAGTCAGTCTCGTTCGATCGTGGATCCTACAAGTATCACGGTCGCGTAGCAGCGTTTGCGGATGCGGCACGCGAAGCGGGGCTCGAGTTTTAGATCGCGGACCATAGACCAACAACCATTCCAGTCGGGTATTTGCAAGCAAGGGTACGATTCGAAACATGTCAAATGAAACCAATCAAGGTGATGCCCAAATCGACCGCGTCTTGAAGATCAAGCGTTGTGCTGCGGTCGTCAAGGGGGGGCGTCGATTCAGCTTCGCAGCCCTGGTGGTCGTCGGTGACGGCAAGGGGAAGGCCGGCTACGGTTACGGGAAGGCTAATGAAGTTCCACCGAGCGTAGCGAAAGCTCAGAAGGGTGCGAACCGGGCAATGATTCAGGTTCCGATCGTGAATGGAACAATCCCGCACACGGTATCTGGTCGATTTGGTGCTGCTCACGTTCTGTTGATGCCTGCGAGTCCTGGTACTGGAATCATCGCTGGACAAGCCGTACGGGCTGTCTGCGAAGCGTTGGGAATCCAAGATATTTTGACCAAGAGTTTCCGATCCAATAATCCAACGGTTTTGATCAAGGCGACGTTTGATGCGTTGTCCCAGTTGAAGACCAAGGAAGACGTCGAACGCCTACGAGGGGTGAGCCTGTAATGAATTTAGAAGAAATCAACAATGGCGTGGTGACCAATCGAGCTCGCAAGCGAATTGGACGTGGAGTAGGTAGCAAGACCGGTAAGACATCGGGTCGTGGCCGTGATGGACACAAATCTCGAAGCGGTTACAGCCGACATCCGATGTTCAACGGTGGTGACACCCCGATTTACATGCGAACACCCAAGCGAGGGTTTCACAACCGCTTCGCTCAAGAAGTGGTCGGAGTGAACGTCGGCGCACTGAATGCCGCTTTTGAGGACGGTGCCGAAATCACACCATCGGCGATTCGTCACCGTGGAATCATCAAAGTACGCTTTGACGAGTTGAAGATCCTCGGCTCTGGTGAGGTAACAAAGAAACTTCATCTTGTCGTGACACGCATCAGCGATTCGGCGAAGCAAAAGATCGAAGCTGCGGGCGGATCGGTGAAGATCGTTGCTGCGAAGCGTACACCGA
>JBIJCS010000520.1:0-3514 GCA_044344575.1 Pirellula sp.
CCCACCAGGGCCCACTCCCCCAGTCGAAACGATCGGACCATTTCCACTGACGCCCTGGCCAGACGCCTCGCCGTTCTCTTCGCCATAACCTTCGCCGGAATCGAAATCTCCCTCAAACGGCGATCCACCCAATCCTCCTCCCAACTCGGACTCTCCCTCCGTCGTGCCTTCCAGTTCCTTGGATCTCTTCGGTCCGATTTTCTTTTCACGTGCCATGCAATTCCCTCTGGCTCTTCCTTATCCCGTCCGTACGCTTGACCAACCCAATCGGTTACCACACCATTCGCAAATTCTAACCGCTGTTGCCGAAAACTCCCTAGGCTTCCTCAAGCCTCCCTAATAATCTCCCCTCCAAGACGCAAATCTTTGAAACTTATTGGCGTTTTGCGCATCTTTCATTCAAGCAATTCTCCAAATCCGCCGTAGAATACGTCGAAGATCTTCGGTGGAAGTAGAAAAATCGATCCGAAGCACCTGCCCCGAAATAGCAACATGCGTAAACAACATGCGTAGAAAATTAAGTCTTGAAAAACTCTGCGTTCGCCAACTCTTTGCCGCGGATATCGCCCCAGCATTTGAACCCCAAATCGCCATCTGCGAGTTTCCACCCCCTGAGTTCTCCCTATTCAACGCGGCAAAACCTGCCGACGTTGACCGCAACGGTTCGGTTAGTCCCGTCGATGCCCTCCGAATTATTGATGCCCTCAATCGCTTCGGCTCCATGTCCGTTCAGAACTTCTCCCTTCGATCCGGTATTCCTACGCCCTCTGCGGGTGCAGAAGGTGAAGGTGGAGTTGAATCTGTCGAGCCATTCGCCGGGTTAGATACGAACAACGATGGATCTATCGATCCAATCGACGTCCTCGTCGTTATCGATGCACTCAACGAAGTTCCCACTGCTTTCATGGTCGAAGGCCAAATGGAGATGTTCCAAACCGCTTTCGAAGAGGTGACCGCGGAAGGTACCATTGAAGAAACCGTGGAATATACGTCAGAGGAAGATCCCTGGAAGGCCACCGGGATTCCCGACGGAGCGTGGGTGCGATTCGGGGACGCTACCGAATCCGAACTGCCAGTCTTCTACTCAGAATTGGAACCAGTTCCCCTGTCGGAATGGACCAACGACGAAAACATCATGGTCACCACCATGAATTCTCCGATGGATTCCGTTCCTGTCTTCTCCCAAGATGGACCCCTCTTCCGCGCGATCGAAGCACAATCTCAACAAGGAAATGACCTTTCCAACAACGTTGTCAGTGCGGTGAGTTACTTCTCAAGCAACTTCCTCAAACCACGAAGATAAAACACTTCACTCGGACCGCAGCACTCATCAGTACGTTTTAGCGTCGGTGGATTGGTATCGGTCCCCCGCGAGTTCCAAGAGCGGATCGATCACGAGCGAGTATTTGAACCCCTCGATGTATTTCGCGCAGGCCAAGTAGTTTCTTGCGAGCGAGAACGAATCCCCACGATTGTTATCCCTTCGACCATGAGCATCCAGCGATAGCTCAACTCGTATCCCATGAGTCTCCGACGATAACTGTTCCAACAGTACTGCTCCATAAGTCAACCCAAGTCTCCTTAACGCCGTGCAGTCGCGCTGAAGTGTTTTGCTGCCAAGTTCAGGGACCGACTCGATACCCCCGAGTGCAATTCCGATCAAACGTCTCTCGATACTCTGCACAAACTTCATCGACTCCTCTCGAATGCTTCCAACTTCGCGCCCATCTAACTCGTTTGCTCGCGATTGAATCCCAAGAGCAAATTGCCGTTCCAGTCGATCCAGTCCCACGTTGCATACACCGTTCCAATCTTCAGGAAACTCAAGTCGTACTTCATCTGCTTGCTCTACATTGTTTTGCACCCGAAAGTTTCGAACCGCCACAACCTCCGCTGTTTGCGCTGCTTCAAACCTCAAGCGTATGTGCCAACACAATCGCAGCCCTTTGCATCTAGCTAGCAACTGAAAATTAGGACGGTACTCGAGATGCGGCGAGTCCATAGGCATTGCAAATCGCCATACACCACCTACCTCCCCCATATCGACGATCAAACAATCGCCACTTGCACCCAAAATGACTCCTGCCACTTCAAGCATATCCCAGCCCGCAGGCCGCACATCGCTAGAGACCTCTAAGTATCTCTTGAGCTTTGCGATCTGCTCGCCAAGGGGTAAAAGGGACTGCTCCGAAGTGAACTCTTCGCTGGACTGCGATTTCGTACGCCCCCACTTGGATGCTTTCCCTTTCCCTAATCGCCCATCCTGTGACGCCATCATGCCCTGAACCGAATAAGTGCCTCTACATAGCGTTTTTGCGTCCACCATCAATCCTCCTAGGTCGATCCCTCCTAAATAGGCTTGATGAACAAGCTCCTCGTTTCCAGGACGAATCTCGTTGATGCTGTACAGCTCACCTTGATGATTCTCCCGCAGCAGTACGCTGACGCCAGCGTACCCACTACGGCTCAAAATGGGTTCAGCCAAAACACCAGATAACTTTTTTAATTGCACGGGCGTGTATCGCCGGCGTGTCTGGCCAATCATCCAAGAAGGTATCCGATCGATCGCCATCGCCCCTAGCGAGACCCATAGCGCATAAACGATATCATCACGCAATGTCGTTGCATCCGCTTCGTCGGACTGCGAGCGAACACGTCGAACGCCTTCAACAACGCTAACCAAGCTATTGCTCAGCGTCACAAATTCCTCTGCACGGCACAGATGGGATGCTCGTAGAAGTTCCGTTTGCAAGAGCATTCCCGCGTTCCGAGCGCCAATTGCCAGCAGTCGCTCGATGGACTTGGTTGCATTGCGCGCTGCCGCTCGCATACCCTCTGAAACACCACACCACCTGAATGCATCGTCCAACTCTCCAGATGCATCAGGCTCCTTGGCAGCAGTTCTCGCAATTTCGTTGTCAAGCGATGCAGTCTCTTGGATCTCAAGCACACTGCAGCAGGCTAAAAGATGAAAGCACTTAGGAGATAAAAGGCAACTACATTCAACCTCGCTGAGACTCGAAACCACCCCTTCCGCACCATCGCCGGGCCGAAGGCGAACTGTCTCCTCGTTGCATTGGATCGAACACACTTGATTCTCGACAGTCCAGTTCCACTGATTCGCGATGCTCGGCTCACTATCCAGCCGTTTTCGAACACGTCCGGGAGCTTGCTCGACAAGCTGGGCGAAAAGAGAAGAAGTGATCTTGGGACGAGACATGGAATCTAGATCTGAAAGCAATAGGGATCACCCATCGACCAAATGAATTTGGTTATGATCATACCAAGGCGTAGTTGGCTCAATGCCCCTCTTCTCTTTCGGATTCATCGAAAATGGCCAAATCGAAAAAAGCTCCTCCCGAAGACCTTGCAGTCTCCCCCACACAAGTAGAAACGTGGGTCGACGCTCCTAACGGTTACAAGCTTAGTATTGTCAACGGGAAGGTCGTTTGTAAAAACGCAAAAGGAACACTCCTTGCTTCCGTGCCCGCTACCCTAAAAGAAGATCCAATCA
>JBIJCS010000521.1:0-3509 GCA_044344575.1 Pirellula sp.
CTGCGAGTATTGAAACTGGCGTTTGAGTTAGCTCAACAAAGTTCGATCGATCAGGCTTGTGAGTTGGCGCTAGAGTCTCTTTTGGAGGCAACGGGTTGCCAGGCGGGTGGGGTTGTGCGGTTTGAGTCGAAAGGGGAGTCGCTTACGGGTAAATTGGCCACATCCTCCCGCACTGGTGGAGATAAACAGGGCTCTGCGACCAGAGTTTTGGGGGGTGGATTAACCGTATTAGCAGCGCAGGAGGTCGCAGGGAAGGCTTATCATCCGCCGTCGGAGGCGATCTTACAGAGTCTCCAGAAGGATTCTGCTGCGATTCTGGCTCGCAACGTGTTATCTGATCCTAGTTTTGTCGGTGGCCCTCAGTCCACGGGTAGTCATGTGTTGACGACTACTTCGTTGATTGCGGCACCGCTTCGTATGGAGGGAGAGCTTTATGGGGTTTTGCATTTATATTCGCGAGTAGGTAGACCGGAGTTAACGCCTGAGGATCTGGAGATCACCTTAGCGGTAGCGGAAGTCCTATCCGTTTCGCTTGGTAATTTAACCAGGCAGCGTATGTTGGCGACCAAGTTAGAGTCGGCCAGCACGAGGCTCGAGGAGTTGGAGAAGCAGGTTGGGCGTACGGATTGGGTGGGTGTCTCAGCGGCATTGCAAGCGTTGGGTGAGCAAGTCCGGCGTGTGGCACCGACGCAAGCGACCGTATTGATACGGGGGGAGAGTGGGACGGGCAAGGAGTTGATTGCTAGAGCGATCCACGAGGCGAGTCCGCGTGCGGGCAAGCCCTTTGTTGCGATCAACTGTGCAGCTTTATCCCCTACGCTGCTTGAGAGCGAATTGTTTGGTCATGAGAAGGGAGCGTTCACCGGAGCGACAGATAAGAAGATTGGCAAGTTTGAGTTGGCAGATGGTGGGACGATGTTGCTCGATGAGCTTGGAGAGATGAGCATGGAGATTCAAGCTAAGTTTCTTCGAGTATTGGAGGGGCAAGCGTTTGAGCGATTGGGAAGTAACAAACCGATTCGTTCGGACGTGCGGGTATTGGCTGCGACAAACCGAGATTTGGAGCAAGCGGTAGAAGAAGGGCGATTTCGCTCGGATTTGTATTTTCGCTTGCGAGTCATTGAGTTGAAGATCCCGCCGCTTCGGCAGCGAACAGAAGACATCTTGCCGTTGGCGGAGTATTTTTTGAAGCAGTTTCGCGATCGATCTGGGCACGGACCGAAGTTGTTTTCTGAGCGGGCACGTGCGGCGATGTTGGCCTATCATTGGCCTGGGAACGTTCGTGAGTTGAGGAATGCTGTAGAACGAGCGCACGTGTTGGCGGTTCTGGAAGTTGCGGAACCGGAGGATTTAGCGTTATCGCATTTGAAGCTTCCGATCGGAAGCTCGGATGATCGTGATTCGAGCAGTGAAAAATTACGAGATGAGTATCGCGAACGGACGCTTGAAGAAGTCGAGAACGATCATATTCAAGCCACATTACTGTATACTCAGGGACAGAAGAATCGCGCCGCTAGTATTCTTGGGATTGAACGATCTACGTTGGATCGCAAGCTGAAGAAATTGCAGGGAAGTTCGGATTTGAAGGACAGTTCATGAGAGAGTTGTGGCCAATTCTTGGCGTTATTGCGGCGGTATCGCTTGAGTTGATGCATGGACCATCTCTGGTCGTCTTCGCAATCTCCATTTTGTGTATGTACTTGTTAGTCGGACTATTGGGATCTGCGACCGAAAGTCTTGCATCCAAATTTGGTGCCACCGTCGGGGGATTGCTGAATGCCTCGATGAGTAACTTGGCAGAGTTGATTATCGGTTTTGTCGCATTAGCAAACGGATTTTCTGCGGTTGCGAAAGCTTCCATCACCGGTGCAATTCTTGCTAATCTTTTGTTAGGGTTGGGAATTGCGATTGTGGCTGGAGATTTAAGGCACGGGAATCTTCGGTTTGACTCTGCGAAGCTGCGATCAAGCTCTTCAATGCTGATGTTGTGCTCTTTCTGCTTTATCGTTCCTGCGGTTTTTAACCTTGGCACTCCTGACGGCAATCGTGATTTGTCGTACGAAATGTCATTGGTGCTCTTATCGGTTTATATTGTGAATGTGCTTGGGACTCTTTTTGGGAAGGGGGGCAGGGAGAACCGAAGTGGCGAACTATCGGAAAGTGAGGTTGAACACGAAGAGATCAAGGAATCAAGCGATTCGACATGGAAGAGTGTCGGCATCATGTGTATCGCTGCAGTTGGTTTAGGGTTCGCGTGTGAGACCATGGCGAACTCGCTTGAGCCGACGAGTGACTTGTTGGGGCTGTCTCAGTCGTTTAGCGGCTTGATTTTTCTCGGTGCTGTGGGCAGTTTGGGAGAGATCATTTCCGGGACAAGATTCGCGAGGAAGGGGCAATCGTCGCTGTTGTTAGCAGCGACGATGGGGACGACCATTCAAACGGTATTGGTGGTGGCTCCTTTGTTGGTGATCGGTGGTCGACTGATCGGTCAACCGATGGATTTGGCCTTTTCATCGTTTGAAGTGGTATCAATTGTCTTAGCATCCGTGATCACGCGCGAGTTGGTTCAGGATGGTAAGGCGAACTGGTTTGAAGGGGTACTGCTGATCGCAACCTATTTGATTTTGGCAATCGGTTACTTTCATCTTCCGGATTGATGTGGAAGAAATGCAATTGGGTGATTTGCTCTAGCCGACCCGTTTCATGACAGTATCCAAGGTCGGTTTGATCGCGGCGGCACTCGCGCGGAGACCTTGGAGCTCTTTTGGCCAAAGATCAATTTCTATCCGCTGCATTGCTCCGCCGCGACCGACAACGGTCGGTACGCTAATCGCTACGTCGCGTATGCCATAACATGCCCCGTCTTGAACGGTACTGACCGGCATGATTCGGTTTTGATCCAATGCCACCGCATGAATCACATCACGAATCGCTACTCCGACCGCAAATCCCGCTCCACCCTTCTTCGAGATACACTCGGCTCCTGATCCCTTGGTGCGTGTGAAGATCTTGTCTCCCAACGCCCCGCTCCATCCGGGATATTTTTCCAACGACAAGCCACCTACCGTTGCACTCGACCAAATCGGTACCATGCTGTCGCCGTGTTCTCCTAAAATCAACGCGTTCGTTTGAGTCGGCGAGGTTTGGAGTGCTTCGGAAATCAATGAGCGAAACCGGATTGTGTCTAATTGTGTCCCCAATCCGAGCACCTGCGATATCGGTAACCCTAGCTTGGACGCCGCTAACGATGTCAGAATATCAACGGGGTTCGATACGACTAATACGATCGCGGATTTTTTGACTCCTGCCTTCTGAATCTCCGCGAGTATCGATGCGAACAAGTCGGTGTTGCGGTTGATCAAATCCAATCGCGACTCGTCGGGCTTGCGCCGTAATCCAGCGGTGATACAAATTAAATCGGAACTTGGAATGTGTTCGTATCCACCCGACGTGAGGATCTGATCTGCAATACTCGGCGATCCATGCATCAAATCCAATGCGTGTCCGGC
>JBIJCS010000522.1:0-3508 GCA_044344575.1 Pirellula sp.
AACGGCCTTCGGTTTTGGTCTGAAATCACCATGGCTGAAAGCTCCTTCATGAATCCGTACCTTGAATTGATTCCCACAAACCCTGACGGAGTCAATGAAGAATCTGATCACGGAACTTGCGCAATGATGTTCATTCGCCCAACAACCGCCACCCACTAGTTCGAATACTCCTGCCTCCGCCGGCGTGGATCGGTGTCAGACTGGCACATTCAAAACCCCAGTGTTTTAACGACTGGCGCGACTCGAAAAACGACTCGATTTGGGCAGCGCGACGCGAAATGCAACGCCGCAGGCGCCATGCACCGACTTGCATGGGCGCTACAGAACTCCAAAGCAACTGGCCCAATATGCGAAAAACCCTGGGAAAACTAGGGTTTTTGAGCGGAAAGGACAGGAACCGAACTTTTTCATGTTTTCCCAATGTTTCAAGGGGAGTTCGGAAGAAGTTGAAAGCGTCACGCTAGGTTCAATTCAGATGATTGGTAGCAAAAGTTACGCGGCCCCTTTAGCTTCGTAGACTTTTCCGTGCTGAGTAAGCCAAGCAACATCTCCTTGGTCAGCATGCATCTTTACCTGCTTGAGGAATTCAACCACCTCGGACTCTAAACAGGGCTCACTTGGATCCTCATCCGGGATAACCATTTCGATCTCTACCGCCACCACGTATTTTTCTGACTGAATGAGCTTGATTCGTTTTATCCTTTTGCCAGGTATTCGCATCGGTTTCTACTCCTCGTCAAAGTAATGAACTGTTACAAGCTTTGCAAAACCGCTATTTCCAAGATAAGACCAGACGGCTTTTACCACGGTCCCATCCTCAAGGATTTGTGATACCTCGATAATCGGGTTTGGTTGGGCGTCCAGACGCTCTTTCAACAAAACTCCGTTTGTCAAGCCAGCCACCACCTGCCACTCCATGATACCACGCTCTTCCAAGCGTTCCGATGCATGCTGCCCGATAACGTAACGCTCTTCAAAAACGAGTATTTTTAGCTTCTGAAAAAGTGGCATCGGGGACCACTTACGAAAGCAGGACGGTTCCAATCAAATTGATAACACATCATGCACGAGTATAAATCAAGTGCACGTCCCTGCCTACATGAAACGGCGCGGCAAGAGTCGCAAACCGGCCACACGGTAGAGCGTTGGAAGTAGGTGGTGGCGAGTCGCTATGGTGGGCTTCGAACACCCTCTGAAACGTTGTCGCTTCGCTGGGACGACATCGACTGGGAACTGAACCGGATGAGTATCCCGGAGCCAAAGGTCGAGCACCACGAAGGCCGCGGGATTCGCAGTTGTCCGATCTTTCCTGAGCTGCGACCGATCCTCGACGAAGCGTTCGAGATCTTCGGGGACAAGAGCGAATATGTGGTAGCCGCTCCCCAGTACCGAGCCGCAGCCAACACGGCGATGGGTTGGAAGAACGCCAACTTACGCTCCGAAATGACGCGACTTCTGCGCCGCGCCGGCGTCTCGGGTTGGCCACGATTGTTCCACTCGATGCGTGCCAGCCGGCAAACCGAGCTCCAACGCGAGTTCCCACTGCATGTGGTTTGCAGTTGGCTTGGCAACTCGCCAAGGATCGCACAGCAGAGTTACTTGCTGGTCACCGAGGAGGATTTTGCGAAGGCGGCAGGGGCGAAGAAGGTGATGGTGGAGGAGTGAGTGCCGTGGTGGTGTGGGGAGGGTGGTGCCCGGCAACGGGAATCCTTACACGATTTATCCGCAACTCTACGCTATGGTACGATTCGACGGGGCTTAAGTTCCCGTTGAGCTGCAGCAATTTTGTCATCCAACCAGTGATGAGTCGCTCCGCGAGATTTAAGATAACTTATAACGTCTTCAGAGATGCGATACAAACAAGCCCAATCCAGAACGCTGAAAGACTTCGTTTCGTCACCGAAAAGTGGATAAGTCTGATTTATGCTCGCACCGCCGTCGAGCAGCAGAGTCAGCATTTTAAGCTGCAGATCTGGCGATTTCTCATAATTGATTGCTGCAACGAGTGGTCGACCGATATTTGGATCTGCTCCGTGGTCAAGCAGCCATTTGACTACATCAATTCTGTCTTTGCTGACAGCAATCTCCAGGGGACGCGATTCATTAGGAGACTTTAAGAAGCCGTTAGGATCGCATCCAGCAGCCAGTAAACTTTCCAAAACGGAAATACTGCAGTCGTTCTTGACCGCTTGGCCGAGCCACGTCTCACTACTGTATTTTGCTCGCTTGGAAAGGAAGCCAATATCGCCAGAAAGCAGCTGATTGATTCTTTCTTCGTTCTTCCAGGAGATTGCACCGGCTAGCTGATCGCGTTTCTGCACGTCGTCGAGTTGATCGACGGGAGTATCAAGCATTTGATGGTAAGGCGATGGCTTAGACGCATCACGTTCTGGTTTTGGATGTTTGCGTCGGTAGCACACTCCGCAAAGGCCATCGTTACTTGCAGCAATGCTTGCTAGCACCCTGTTCCGACATTGCGAGCACTTAACTCGATCGCCGGTGTCGAGATTATGGCTTGAGCTGAAAAAAGACAGGATTCGTCGAAGCATCTTCATGCCAATGCGGATAACGCTGGAGCTAAGCGGCCACATCAATCGCGAAGCGATTGATTGGTCCGCTTGAGCGAGTTGTTAGGCATCGTTTTGTTGCGCTCGAAGAGGTGAAGACATGATCAGTCGAGAAAGCATTACAGGGTCGGACTCCAATGGGACCATGTGTGCACACCCTTCAAGGTAGATCGGCTCTACACCGTACGCAGATGCCGTCGCGTCAGTGGAGGCTCTTGAAACCATGAAATCATCAGCACCACCAATGACTGTAATCGGGCAACGCACAGCCCGTGGGTCAGGAAGGAGCGAATTCATTTCGTTCCCCGCACGCCAGGAATCCTCCTGTACTTGGGACATGAACTGCCTAACTGTTGTGGCCGGGGTCCGCAAATGAAAGAGAAGTGACCTAGTGACAAGCTCATCCACATACAGCTGTTTGAAACTTCGCCGCAGGAACGACATGAGGAACGTCCAAGGATGCTTGCGAGCCATGCGTATGCCGTCGCCCCTCATGCCAAAAACGGGCGACGAAGCGATCAATACTGCATATGCAAGGTCGGCCTTTGCTGCGAGCAACTGAGTGACCAAGCCACCCATAGAATGACCGACAACAATTCGAAGCGATGGCATCGCGTTGAGGGTGCTCAGCGCGTCTGCGACATAGTCTTCGATGCCCGCCTCCTGAAGTGATTCATGGCCATCACTCCCTCCATGACCTCGCAAGTCTAAGGCGGCACTTTCGACACCGGCATTGCCGAGCGCCTGCATCACAGGGAGCCATATTGCCGACGTCTCCGTACAGCCATGAATGAAAAGCACCCGAGGACACTCGCCGTACTTCGTCACCTCGAGCGTAGGATGTCCAAGCTTCTGGATGCGCGTTGTCGCGATCATGGATTCGACTTATCGATTGCTGCCAACGAGTTCATGCCTAACGTTCGGGATCAGCGGGCGGCGGG
>JBIJCS010000523.1:0-3503 GCA_044344575.1 Pirellula sp.
AATGACTTGCTCTCCACCCCAGCATTGTCAATCGTGATCACCCCGTCTGTTAATACACCATCGACATCACTCAAGATCAATCGAATCGGCTTGGCAACCTCAAAATCGCGATGTGTCAACGGTCTTCTCCCTGAAATGCGTAAACTTGCCTTCGCGCCTGAACGCTCAACTCCTTGCCAACAAACTCCTACAACGTCGCACCGAAAATGCGCAAATGCGGATGCCCCGCTACATCAACACTCCCCAATCCACCAAGCTCGGCACAAGCCTCACCCTGCCACTCCGCATTGCCCGCCCAAGCTCCACTGCCGATCACATCCGTAATGTCAATCAACCCAACCGGTTGATCCATCTCATTGACCACCGGCAACTCGCTGATCTTGCGTTGTGACAAAATCTCTATCGCCTCCGTCAATCTCGCCCCACTTCGAATCGCAGAAAATCGACTCGTCATCACCTCTCGCAACGGCCGCTCCAAATCGGTAAATCCAACGCCCTCGTGTCCAACGTGCTGACGATCAGACTCTCCACCGGATTGCCCAAGAAATCGCGTCAAATCACTGTCGGTAAAAATACCAACCAACTCGTGCGCATCATTCTCGATCATCACCGCTCCCGTTCGACGACCCGGTCGCGATGCCTCCACTAACATCTGTCGTATACTCAACGACTGATGACATAGCCGACACTCCTCCAACGGACGCATCACCTCGTCGACACTCGCTAACCGCCTCCCCAACGCACCCCCAGGATGCAACTCCGCAAAATCCTCCTCACGGAAATTCTTGATTTCACTGACCACCAACGCTAAAGCATCTCCTAACGCTAACATCGCTAATGTGCTGGTCGTCGGGGCCAAGTTGTATCGACAAGCTTCGGTGCAAGCAGGGGTTAATAACGTGATGTCCGCCGCCAACGCCAATGGACTGTTAATCCGACTCGTGATCGCAATGATCGATGCCGATCGACGCGCTAAATAAGGGAGTAAATCCACTACCTCCGTCGAAGCCCCACTGTTGGACAAAACCAAAACAATATCGTTCGGACCAATCGAACCCAAATCACCATGCAAAGCCTCCGAAGGATGCAAAAAATGCGCCCTCGTCCCCGTCGATGAAAAAGTCGCCGCAACCTTGCGACCAATCAAACCCGCTTTACCTATCCCACAAACCACTAACCCCCCACGCATCGCTGCAATCCGCTCCGCAGCCAACGCAAACTCCTCATCCATCATATGAGCCATCTGCATCAATACAGAGACACCATGCTCCACGACCCCCACACCCCGCGCTAAATAATCCTGTCGCAACGCCTGCGCACGACTCTCACTAGCCATACCACTCTTGAAACTCTTCCGTGCTCGATTTCCCATCGCGATTCACCGGCATTCCTTCGCCTTCGAAACCAACTCTCTCCCCACTCCCAACGAAATTCCACCAACCCCGAGAATAGCAACTTTCAACCCCCATGCCAACCTCGAAGCCACCCACACGGATCCACCCACACGGATCCATTAGGAAATGCTAGCTTTAAAATCTCCTCGCTAGATCTACCACCCCCCAGCCAAAGCAACCAAATCTGCCAAAGCAACCAAATCTGCACGAAGACGACCAAATCTGCACGAAGACGACCACGACCAAGACAAAGTTCCGCTCCACGCACCGGATCGCTTCTATGGGAGAACCGCTCCCCTTCGAGTACCATCTGATCCTGCGAATCACGCACCCCTTCATCCCCCCCACCCGAGTCCAACATGCCTTCGGCCTACTTCGATTGCTCGAGCGGTATCAGCGGCGACATGACCCTCGCCGCACTCCTCGATTGCGGCGCATCCCTGCAACCCATCCAAGACGCCCTTGATGCCCTCGAACTCCGTGCATCCCTGAGCTTAATGCCCACCCGCAAATGCGGTCTCGCCGCCAAAAAACTCCATATCGACGCCCCAGAAGACCTCACACACCGCAACCTAGAAGCAATCCTCAACCTTCTAAACCACCCAAAAATCCCCCCCGCACCCCGCCGACTCGCCTCACGGATCTTCCAACGACTCGCCAAAGCCGAAGCCAAAGTACATGGCGTCAGCATCGATCAAGTCCATTTCCACGAAATCGGTGCCATCGACTCGATCATCGATATCCTCGGAACTGCGATCGCTTGGGCACAACTCGATATTCAAAGAGCCTCCGCCAGCCCAGTCCCCACCGGCTCCGGTCAAGTCCGAATCGCTCATGGCCTATTCCCAATCCCCGCTCCCGCAACCGCCGAACTCCTTCGAGCGATCCCCATCGCTCCGTCCACTCTTCCGTTCGAACTGACCACCCCTACCGGAGCCGCAATCCTCGCCGAACTCATCGATGACTTCGGCCCCCTTCCCGCCATGAACTATCAATCGATCGGTTACGGTGCCGGCACCCGCGATCTTCCCAACCAACCCAACGTACTGCGTGTCTTTCTCGGCACCCCCTCATCGATCGCTACATCCTCTCCTACCCAATCCTCCCCCCAGGACTATCTCACCGCAAACTTAACTTCCTCCACTATCACTACCCTCGATACCATCCTCGTCTTCGAAACCAATCTCGACGACATCCCCCCGGAACAGATTGGTTTTGCGATTTCTCAACTCTGGCAAGCCGGTGCATTGGATGTTTACTGCACACCCATCCAAATGAAAAAAAACAGACCTGGAACTCTTCTGAGTGTCCTCGCACCCCCGCATCTCGCTAGCCGTGTCCAAGACTGCTTGTTCCGGCATACCGGCACCCTCGGTATTCGAATCTCAACCCAACAACGCGTCATCCTACCGAGAACGATCATCCAAGTCCCCACGGCTTGGGGACCCGTTCAGTGCAAACTCATCTCGACGGTAGATGGCACGAAATCCCTCTCCCCAGAGTTCGACCACTGCGCGCAAATCGCAATCGAACAAGGTTTGTCCTTGCCAGAAGTCATCCGGACAGTGGAGAATGCATATCGAAACCCCTCAACGACCAAAGCCCCAGAATTGCCATAGATCCTATGTCCACCGACATCTCTACAAAAAACAACGTAACACCCGCGACCAACCCGTCCCGGCTCGTCGCAGTCGTCGACATCGGTTCGACGAGTGTCCGAATGGCAATTGCCGAAATCGTTAACCAAGGCCAAGTACGTACCCTCGAAGAAGTCTCCCAAGCCGTCTCGATTGGGAAAGACACTTTTACAACCCAAGCGATCTCGCGACGTAGTATCGAGGAATGCGCCCGTGTCTTGAAAAGCTACCGCAGACTGATGCAAGAATTCGGCATCACACGCCAAGAACAAATCCGCGTCGTCGCCACCAGTGCCGTCCGCGAAGCCAGCAATCGGCTTGCCTTCATCGATCGCATGTACATCGCCACGGGACTCGAAGTCAAACCGCTCGACGAAGCCGAAGTCAATCGCGTTACCTACATGGGTATCCAACCCCTGCTGCAATCCAACCCTCTGCTCGCATCAGTAAAAACCATCGTCGTAGAAGTCGG